>SLIO01000063.1 GCA_007135635.1 Methylomicrobium sp.
CGCCACACATCCCGATACCACAACCGAATTTGGTTCCGGTTAAGCCGGCGATATCGCGAATGGCCCACAATAAGGGCATATCGTCCTCGGCGTCCAACTCGTATTGCTTACCGTTGATTATCAAGGTAGTCATCATTTACTCCCCGGCATCATAATGGCCGTTTAGGTGGTCGAAATCTTCCCTGGTATCAATATCGATTTCCGCTTCGGGTAAAGGGATTTTCTGAAGCTTTTCTTCGAATTGCAACAACAGGCTCTTTGCGCCCCGGTCGCCCCGCAGGGAGCGCAACGCGCCGAAAAAAGCCGACGGAAACAGCGCAGGAACGCCGACCGTATCATGATACCGACTTGCGGCGATGCGGGACGGTTCAATTTGCCATTGTGTCAGCAAGTTTTGCATGGTTCGGTAACCGATCAAAGGTTGATCGGATAATAACATCAATACACCGTCGGCGTTTGCCGGCAAAGCGTCGATGCCGACTCGAATCGACGAAGCAATACCCGTTGGCCAGTCAGGGTTAATCACCAAACTGACTTCTTTAAAGTTGATCGTTTCTTGAATCACCTCTGCTTGCGCTCCCAGCACCACAATGACACGCTCGTTTAGTAAACAACAAGCGCTCTCGATTGTATTGTCGAGTAGCGTTCGCCCGCGCCACTCAAGGAGTTGCTTGGGGCTACCGAGACGGCACGATGCGCCTGCGGCTAAAATTATTGCATACACATTCTCAAAATCACGAGTCATGTTGAACATCAGTAATATTGGAGCTTAATTGTCCACCAATTCGGTCGTTGATCGCGGCATGAATACCGGCGAGGATCGACAAAGCAATTTCCTCAGGTGTCTCGGCACCGATATCCAAGCCGACCGGACCGAATACCTTCGCGGCAATTTTCGACGCGTCCAAGGCTAAACTATTAAGTAGTCTATCCCTACGTTGGACAGGGCCAAGCAACCCAATGAAAGGAATTCGGCTAGTCGATATGACTCTTAAATAGCGTTCATCATATTCGATACTATGTGTCATCAATACGACAGCATCGAATCGATTTAATGGTAAACGCTCGTGTAATTCCTCGGGCATCGAATGGAGCAAATCATCGACCTTTGGAAATCGTTCGGGCTTAATATAAGCTGGTCGATGATCGACGATCGTGACACGCCAACCCAGAGTTTTGGCGAGTTCCGCAACCGGAAGCACATCGGCACCAGCCCCAAACACCAGTAATTGCGATGGCGGTAGAATCATATCAAAAAAAATTTTAACGGCATGCCCGTCGATCACGTGGGTTTCGATAATGCTTTTATTCTGAACCCAGGTTTGCTTAGCTGTCTTGACAATTAACCAAGGCATATTAACCAATTGAACTAAGCCCTCTAATTCGGCTCCAGTCAGAAAAAAACTATCACCGGCTAAGTAAGTAGGATGATCGGATTGATAAACGGTTGCCAAAATATCGGCCGTGCCATTCCGAGATGCTTCGGCAATACTATTCAGCGGACTGAAATCATTTCCGTGATCTAATAACTGCAACAAAACCCGAACCGCGCCATTGCAACCCAAGCCCAGGCCCCAAACCACATCGTCCGGAGAGCGCATATCGTAGAATAAGGTTTTTGGCTTTCCTGTTTCAAAAACCGAACGCGCCTGTTCAACCAAATCCTGTTCAAAGCAGCCGCCGCCCAACAGGCCGTTTAATTCGCCATTTTGGGCAATCAGCATTCTGGCACCGGCTTTTTGATAGGTCGAACCTAGGGTTTCGATAATCGTCGCCAAAACAACATTTTCCGTATTATTCCGTAGTTGCCTATAAGCGTCGATCAGATGATGGGTGTTACGGGCCATGGCAGCGATACCGAGCGGCTATGCCGCACCATCAGCGCAATGCTTACAGATGCCATGAATTTCAAGCGTTTTACGTTGCGCGACAAATCCAGCTTGTTTCAATTCATGCGACAAACTGTCCATGACCGGTGTAGCCGGTCTTTCCTCGATTTGTCGACAATTTTTACAAATCAACAGTAATAAATCGTGCTTGCCTTCGACATGATTACAGCCGATAAACGCATTCATGCTTTCGACGCGATGAATTAATTTCTGTTCGATCAAAAAATCCAGTGCACGATAGACCGTCGCCGGTTTTGCCGAATCGTTGAACGGTTTGATACGCTCCAATAAATCGTAAGCCTTGACAGCTTCATGACTGTCCCAAATCAACTCAAGGACTTTATGACGTATTGGCGTCAATTGCGCCCCTCTTTCCAAACATAGCTTTTCCGCTTTTTGCAAGGCCTCTAATTTGCAGGCTTTATGATCATGATTAAAGGTTTCGGCAGAGGCCTGTTTTGAAACATTAGTTTGAGACATTAATTAACTCCAATTTTTTATGGGAATTATACATTATCAATCCAGTCTTTGCGGCACCGGAGTTAGAACAAGACTTAACGATAGTATCGATATGAACTATAGTAGTTCCAAAATGCCGCCATTTCTAAGATTGGCGCATCCTAAAGAAATCTAACTCCGATATGAGATACATCTATGTTTGAAATTGCCGAGCTGGGTCATTCCCTAAAAAAATCCGACTATAACGAACAAATTCCGGAACTCAGAACCCAATTGTTGTTGCTGCAACAACAACTCGGCACTTGCGATTTTCCTGTGATTATTCTTATCTCGGGTGTAGACGGCGGGGGCAAGGGCCAAATCATTAACCGATTAAACGAATGGCTCGATACTCGCTACATGCAAACGTTCGCATTCGACGAACCCAGCGACGAAGAAAAAGAACGCCCCAAATATTGGCGCTACTGGCGTTCGTTGCCGCCTAAGGGAAGAATCGGCATCTATGTCGGCTCTTGGTACAGCGACCCGATATCGCAACGAGTCTACGGAGACATAGACGACAATCAACTTTCCGTAGAGCTTAAGCATATTAAAGAATTAGAACAATTACTGATAGACGACGGCGCACTGATTATAAAATGCTGGCTACATTTAAAAAAAGAAACGCAAAAACAACGTATTAAAGAGCTTGAAAAAGACCCGGAAACCAGTTGGCAAGTCACCGAACGCGATAAAAAGCATTTGAAACTGTATGACGAGTTCGTAGAAATCGCCGAAAATATATTGACGACAACCAGCACAGGAATTTCGCCATGGCTGGTTGTCGAAGGAACCGATATTCGTTACAGCAGCTTAACTGTCGGGCGGCATGTTTTACATAGAATTCGTCAACATATCGATAGCCGTAATGGACAACCGGAAAACATAAACGGCATCTCTTTCGTCAACATCAACCAGCAAAGTTTACTGGACACGTTAGACTTATCGCTCAGTATCGACAAAAAAGACTATAACGATCAACTACAGCACTACCAGGGTAAATTGAATAAACTAGTCAGAACCGCACGGGAGCAAAAGAAATCCACTATCCTGCTATTCGAGGGTTGGGACGCCGCCGGTAAGGGCGGCGCCATTCGACGCATTACATCGGCAATCGATGCAAGAAGCTACCGCGTTATTCAAACCGCCGCACCGACCGACGAAGAATCCGCACATCATTATCTATGGCGATTCTGGCGGCATATTCCTAGAGCCGGCAAGGTCACCATTTACGACAGAAGTTGGTACGGGCGCGTTTTGGTCGAACGAGTGGAAAGCTTTGCAGCAGACAAGGAATGGATGCGCAGTTACTCGGAAATCGTCAATTTCGAAGAAGCATTGCTCGAACATGGCATTCTGTTACTGAAATTTTGGCTGCACATCGATAAAGATGAGCAGTTAGAACGATTCAAAGAACGCGAGCAAATCAGTTACAAGAAACATAAAATCACCGAGGACGATTACCGTAACCGGGAAAAATGGGATGATTATAAAATCGCGGTCAACGAAATGATAGCGAGGACCAGTACCCGTGCCGCTCCTTGGCTCATGGTTGAAGCTAACGACAAACGCTATGCGCGCATCAAAATCTTGAAAACTGTTTGCGAGAAACTGGAGGGAATGCTGGAGCCTGAGAAATAATCGGTTCTATACGAAGTGCCTCAGTAATACCGGCGTGCGCTTCATAGCTTAAAGTAGATCGGCTTTTATCGGCCATTTCGAGAACAGGCAACATTTTGACGCGGATCTCTATCTTTCCGAGTCTTAGTATTTTTAATAAATGCGGAATAAAATCGTCGTCCCCAATAAATGGCGCTAAATGCTTAGCTTGACCTTCATAACGAAGCGCTACCGGCTGAATTGGCGAATGAGTTAATAAAGCCGGTTGCAGCAGCGATGAGTGAAACGGTAAAACTTTGGAGCCATCCGAAGTTGTTCCTTCCGGGAACGCAAATACCTTGCTGTTTTGTTTCAATAACCAGCTCATTTGTTCGGTCGTGCTATGAATCGCCTGCTTGTCACCTCGCCTAACGAATATCGTCCCGGCCTCTTTCGACAAATAACCAATTACGGGCCAATCGAGAATATCATTTTTGGCGACAAAATAACCTGGCAAATATTGCCCCAACGCGATGATGTCGAGCCAGGAAACATGATTGCTAATGACTAATGCAGATCCATCGACCTCCCGTCCTTCGATAATAACTTCGAGGTTTAATATCCTCCTGAAAGCTTTGAGCCATATCAGCTTGATCCAGTTAACCCTTTCGCGGGCTTTAATCGGACGGCATGACCGATTGATAACCGGAAACACGCCCAAAACGATCACGAAGCCGGATAAGAATAGTAAAACGATCAGTTTTATTTTATAAAGCTGGCGAAGTGTGGCTATCATTGGCTGAATAATGGGGTTTTAAATAGTGTTTCGAATAGCGGTCTTCCAGTTGTGCCAACGGCAACAGGATAAATAAATCCATAACGTTGAAGTCTTCGTCCCAAAACGGTTGACCACAGATTTGCACACCGAAGCGTAAATAGGCTTTCAACAATGGCGGGATGCCCGATTCATCGCGTTCGCAACGCAAATATTCCGGCACTTCGATTAATGGCGCCACCGCCAATGAGTCTGACGCCTTGTTTTTAGCATCAATCGCCTGATATACTGCATTAACAGCATAACCGCTAGGGCCTGGTGAAATGCTGGCACAACCGATCAAATAGTGGTAATGGCCTGACTGAGCGTATTTTATTAACGCCGACCAGAGTTTGGTTAATACCGCGCTGCCTCGATATTCCGGGTCGACACAGGTACGGCCTATTTCGAGAAAGCGTCCCGGCAAAGCTAACACTCGATCCAGATTGAATTCTTTTTGTGAATAAAAATATCCCAATTTCCGGGCTTGCTCTTGATTTAGCAAGCGTGTATAGCCTACTATTTTCTCATTTACCGTATTGACCACGACCAAATGATCGCAAAATTGGTCGATTTCGTCATAATCTAAGCCTTCTTTGTCGGTTTTGAGTTTCGCCCCCATTTCCTTGGCAAAAACTTGATATCGCAGGCGCTGCGCTTGTTCGATCAAAACCTGATCGTATGTAACGAAACAATCCAATCGGCGTTTGGGATTAACCATAATCTGGGTATCGATTAGTTTCATAATGTGAGTTGCAAAGAATTTACTTACCGATAAGATAAATAAGTAATATTTCAATTTCGCGTCGTTACTATGAAAAATTGATGACAGAAAAGGATCCTTCGTTCAAGTGATGTTCGAACAATCGCTTTACGGATCACTGAAAAACCCTAACTAATATCAAAATGCTTGTAGTTTATTCAGATAAGCATCGGGACATAATAACTCTATCATTGGACCACGCCAATAAAGCGATGTATGAACATAAAAAAACGGCAACGGCAGTTTATTTCTTGTCGTAAACATTAATCCCCGTGAGTCGAGTGTATTTACGTTTTTACGAAGAATTAAACGATTTTTTACCCATTGATCGGTGTAAAATCGAATTTGAACATAGGCTTAATCGCAAAACATCAATCAAAGATTTAATCGAATCGTTGGGCGTCCCGCATCCGGAGGTGGAAATCATTTTAGTCAACGGTCGATCTGTCGATTTTGATTATATTGTTCAAAAGAATGACCAAATTAGCGTCTATCCGATGTTCGAAAGTTTCGATATCACCCCACTGCTGCGCCTTCGTCCCAAACCGCTGCGAGGCACTCGCTTCATTCTCGATACTAATCTTGGCCGGCTAGC
>SLIO01000131.1 GCA_007135635.1 Methylomicrobium sp.
CTTGAGGTTAGCGAGAATGGGGTGCTGTCTCATGATAATGTTCATGTTTTAACTATCTGATATATCTAAATAATATTTTTAACGCAGAAGAAAAAAATACTGCTATTTTTATAAAAAATTTTAGCTAAACGGGGAAAAACTGCTTTTTTAGCCCAAAAATGGCAAAAATTTCTCCATTTTATGGCTACATTATGGGGTTTCGAAAAAATGAGCTTTTACAAAACCTCATCTTACCAATAAAAAACAAAGCTGTTATATATCAGTATGTTGTATTTTTTATTTAAACATAAATCAGGAAATAAACATTATTGAAAGGCAGCACACTGAGAATGTTTAGGCACCCTCTTGAAATACTTCATGAACGTCATGTGCTTCATGGTGGTTAAACTGTCGAATATCAAGATAAAAGGATCGATTTTTGCCATAGAAAGAGCACTGAACGACATTATCTGATGACCCATTCAAGGCCGTATTTTTTATCGTAGTAATAGACGATCGCCAAAATGGCCAGCTGAACAAAAAACAACAGCCAAAAATACACCATAAAGAACATAATCTTGATCGGTTTTTCTTCCGACTTTTTTCGTGCCGACAACAACCAGCCTCCGACGAGGGAAACGACTAAAATCAGACTGCCGATCAGTGCAAAAATCATTTGCTTTTTCTACGTAACATCAATCTTTCGGCGGCGGTGGCGCCAAAACTTCGCGCGAACCGTTAGACTCCGCAGGACTAACTACGCCGGCCGACTCCATGTCTTCGATCATGCGGGCCGCACGGTTATAGCCGACCTTAAAGCGGCGCTGTACACTGGATATCGACGCTTTACGCGTTTCGGTAACAAATTGAACCGCCTCGTCGTATAGCGCATCGGTTTCGCTATCGGTATCGGAAAGCCCACCGAATCCATCGCTGTTATCGCTTCTTTCCTGAGTAATTTCGTCCAGATAATTGGCCGGCCCCGTTTCTTTCAAAAACTCGACGACACGATGCACTTCGTGATCGTCTACGAACGCGCCATGAGCGCGAATCGGAATGCTGGTTCCGGAAGGTAAAAACAGCATATCACCGTTGCCCAATAGCGTTTCCGCCCCTCCCTGATCCAAAATGGTTCGAGAGTCGATGCGCGAAGATACCTGAAACGATATCCGAGTCGGCACATTGGCCTTGATTAAACCGGTCAAGACATCGACCGACGGGCGTTGCGTCGCCAGAATCAAATGAATACCGGCCGCACGCGCTTTTTGCGCCAGCCTTGCGATCAACTCCTCTACTTTCTTGCCGACGATCATCATCATATCGGCTAATTCGTCGATTACGATCACGATACTCGGCAAGGTCGTCAACACCGGAAATTCCTCGCCTTCTTCGAGCGGCCTCTCCAGCACGAAAAACGGATCGCGTATGCTTTCGCCTTTCGCATCGGCATCGTTGATTAATTGATTGAAACCGGCTAGATTTCTGACGCCCATCTTCGACATTAGCTTATAACGGCGCTCCATTTCGGCAACGGCCCAACGCAACGCATTACTGGCCTCTTTCATATCGGTCACGACCGGTGTTAATAAATGCGGAATGCCTTCATAAACGGATAATTCCAACATTTTCGGATCGATCATGATCATTCGAACTTCTTTCGGCGTAGCTCGGTACAGCAGACTCAAAATCATCGTATTAATCGCGACGGATTTTCCGGAACCGGTCGTACCCGCCACCAAAGCATGCGGCATTTTACCGAGATCGGCGACAACCGGCGCACCGGATATATCCTTGCCCATCGCCAATGTCAGCGGCGATTTGGCCTTCTCGAAACCTTGCGAAGCCAACAATTCACGCAAAGTCACCATTTCGCGTTCCTGATTCGGAATTTCCAAACCGATATAAGGTTTACCGGGAATGACTTCGACGATACGAACGCTCGTTACCGATAATGCGCGGGCAAGATCTTTCGACAAACTACTGACTCGACTGACTTTAACGCCGGCTGCCGGTTGCAATTCAAAACGGGTAATGACCGGGCCGGGATGGACGCCAACCACTTCGGCAACAACATTGAAATCCTGGAGAATTTCCTCGACTAACCGCGACATATCCTCCAATTCGCTTGGCGAATAACCTTTGACTCGAATACTGCGTTCGTCAAGTAAGGATAAAGGCGGCAATTCGCCTTCGGAAACGTTACTAAAATCGAGTTTCTTTTGCTTGGTTTTACTTGTTGGAATAAATGATCCCTCTTGCAACTCAACCACCGGAGCGGCTTTGGATTTTTTCAGGATTTTTCCTTTCGATTTTTCACTAGGCTTGGTTGAAACAGTTGTCTCCGTTACCCGTCTTTCATATTGATTTTGTAGAACCCCGAATAGACCTTGGCCTAGCCAACGAAAAAATAGTAAGGTGTATTTGCCCACGCCATCCATCAGTTTAAACCAAGACAAGCCCGTAAACAGCGTTACACCGGCTAATAAAATCGCCAACAACATTAAGGTTGCTCCGGAATCGCCTAACGCCAATACAAAAATATCCCCGGTTTCCTGGCCTAAAATACCACCGGTCGAGCCGGGCAAATCAATGCGAATGCGCAGCAGATGTAGATAAAGTAATGCGGTACCCGCCATCAACGTGGCAATAAATCCCAACCAGCTAACCGCAATACTCAGCTTACCGCTTTCCAAGCTTTTACCGACATACATCAAATAGGCTTGGCGAATTATCATGATTGGAAACAAATATGCCATCAACCCGAAAACGCTGAGCGTAAAATCCGCTAACCAAGCGCCAACCATGCCGCCGGCGTTATTGATACCTTGTCCGGTGCCGCTATGCGTCCAACCGGCATCTTCATTACTGAACGTGACGAGTGAAATTAAAAAGAACAACGCGCAGGCCGACAAACCTAATAACGCAACCTCTCGCAAACCTCGGAATGTTTTTTCTTCAATCACTGCAGACATAAACAAGTTCTCTTAATTTATTCGATAAAACATCATTATAGATGATTAATTGAAGATGCAACATGAATTAGCCCAAGACCGGGAAAAATAGATGATCGCTAACGTAATGGAAATACGTCGATGTAAAAGCTGACGAAAGCAGCGTTTCAAATTGCGCTTAAGATCCAGGAAAGGAAAAAATGCCTACACTCACCCTTCACGACTTACCGCTCACTGCTACACCTATCGCACTTCAAATTTCGGCATCATGGTATGGAGGCGCCGGGGTGTTCGGTCGATTTTTGCTCCTCGGCAATTGCTCCTGCATTGCCCTAATACACGCCATCCATGCCGCTTGCAAAGGCTTTGACAGCAGGGATGCTGTCATAGAGCCTACATGGACGTATTCACGGCGTCCTTTGACGGGCACCCCGGCGCCGAAATCTGATTGGCAAAGGATATAATCGCTTACCCCACACAGTCATCAAATCTCAACCACCTTATTTACATCAAAACCGTCAACCGTTTTGCGCCCCATATAACCTCTTGGATTGCAAAGTATTCGAGCGCCGGCGATACGATAATCGCTTATGCTATGCACATGACCGTGAAACCAAGCCGCCACCTCGTATTCATGCAAAAAGGCTTTTAAATCATTACAATAAGCAAACTTTTTTAACGCATAAGGCGAATCGTTCCAACTCCATGAAGTCGGCGCATGATGGGTGACTATTATGGTTTTGCCGTCGAATGGCCGTCGCAATTCGGCTTCAAGCCATTGTTTCGATCGCTGATGTAATTTATAAAAGCTTTCAATATCGAAAGCATGACCGCTATAAGTGATTTTTCTAAAATCATTCAAGGTTTTTCCTAACGCCTCGGCAGTTTCTATTCCATCCACCATTAAATCAGCCCATAGAGTACATCCCAGAAACCTGACATCTTGATAAACGAAAAGATTATTTTCTAAAAAAT
The DNA here is from genome assembly GCA_007135635.1 of Methylomicrobium sp. GTDB lineage: Bacteria > Pseudomonadota > Gammaproteobacteria > Methylococcales > Methylomonadaceae > Methylotuvimicrobium. The sequence goes on from SLIO01000131.1 coordinate 3,906, forward strand.
GAACTCGGCTGCCGGCACATTCCATTCGTAACATTTTTAGCACTTCATGATATTCCCCGGTATAAAACTCATGATTGCCGGCCACATAAATAACCGGCTTATTGAAAGTTTTCAGCCAATCCACGCCTTGTTTGTTTAAACCAATATCGCCGGCGGCAATGATGATGTCGGCATCATTGCTGGGTGTTTGTAAGCTGCCGAATTCCAAATGAACATCAGAAAAATAATTAATCTTCACGATTTAACTCTTTTGAATTGTCCGTATAGAGTATAATTGCCGTCATTCTTTCAGATAATGTCAACCATTTCCATAAAGATTTAAATCTATGTCAATCAGCCCAAGAAAAATTACCCATCAAGTTCAAATCGGCGACATCAAAGTAGGCGGCGGCGCGCCAATCGTCGTTCAATCAATGACCAACACCGATACCGCCGATATCAAAGCCACAGTCAACCAAGTCATGGAGTTATCGAAGGCCGGATCGGAAATCGTGCGTATTACCGTCAACTCCGAAGACGCCGCTAAAGCCGTTCCCGAAATCCGCAACCAACTCGATCAAAAAGGCTTTACCGTTCCTATCGTCGGCGACTTCCATTTTAACGGGCATAAATTACTCGAAAAATATCCCGCTTGCGCCGAAGCCTTGGATAAATATCGCATCAATCCAGGGAATGTAGGACGCGGAAAAAACCGCGACCCGCAATTTCAACAAATGATCGAATTTGCTTGCCGTTACGACAAGCCCGTTCGAATCGGCGTTAACGGCGGTAGTCTCGATCAATCGGTTTTAACGCGCCTTTTGGATGAAAACAGACAAAAAGAAAAACCGGACGAACTACCTGCAGTTACTCGAGAAGCAATCATTGTTTCAGCACTCGAAAGCGCAGCCCGTGCCGAAGAAGTAGGCCTACCCGCCAATAAAATCCTACTGTCTTGTAAGATCAGCAATGTCCAGGAATTGATTAGTATTTATCAAGATTTGAGCAAACGTTGCGATTACGCATTACACCTCGGCCTAACCGAAGCCGGTATGGGCTCGAAAGGCATCGTAGCCTCTTCAGCAGCCCTATCCGTACTGATGCAACAAGGTATCGGCGACACAATTCGTATCTCACTAACACCTGAACCCGGCACAGCCAGAACTCAAGAAGTCGTCGTTGCGCAGGAAATTTTGCAAACCATGGGCTTCCGTTCTTTTACACCCATGGTTATCGCCTGCCCAGGCTGCGGCCGAACAACCAGCGACTATTTCCAAAAGTTAGCGATGCAGATTCAAAATTATTTACGCGTCAGCATGCCAACTTGGCGCACCAAATATCCTGGTGTCGAAGCTATGGAAGTCGCGGTCATGGGGTGCGTCGTTAACGGTCCCGGAGAAAGCAAAAATGCCAACATTGGCATCAGCCTGCCTGGTACTGGTGAAATCCCGGTTGCGCCGGTTTACGAAGACGGTCTCAAAACGGTCACTTTGAAAGGCGATCATATTGCCGAGGAATTTCAGGCACTTGTGGAGCGTTATATTGAAACGCACTACGGAGATTCGGCTCGTTAGTTGGCAACCATAAGCCCTGGCTTGTGATGCCGGGGCTCTTTAATGGATCAGACACCATGACTTTAGAATCCGCTGAACTGCCAAAGTTAGGCTGGCGGGAATGGCTAGCCTTACCAAGTTTAAATATTCCCCGCATAAAAGCCAAAATCGATACCGGCGCTCGCACTTCGGCTTTACACACCTTTTATATCGACCCCTATAAAAAAGGCAAAGAACATTGGATCATGTTTAACATTCATCCCGACCAGCACCACACCGATACGGTCATCGAATGCCATGCCCAAGTCAAAGATCTGCGCATGGTTACCGACTCCGGCGGACACAAAAGCCGCCGTTATGTGATTGAAACCAACCTTCTGCTTGGCGCTTCATTGATCACTGCAGAACTGACTCTAACCAATCGCGACAACATGAAATTTCGTATGCTGTTGGGTAGAACGGCGACACGCGGTCGATATATTATTGATCCGGGAGCTTCGTATCTCCAAGGCAAACCGGATTCAACTGTATTCGAAATAACCCAAAACTCGATGCTTGAGCAACGTAATTGAGTGATTAATCAATAGCTTTACCGGGCAAACAGCCAATAACAATAAGACTTATTTCGCCAATTCTATTCACTATTCACTATTCACTGCTAACCGCTAACAAGAAAGCCTAAGCCATTGTTTAATCGTCAAAACTAA
>SLIO01000218.1 GCA_007135635.1 Methylomicrobium sp.
CACAAGATAATGTCGTCATCGTATAATCTGAGATAGGCAAGTATCTTGCGATTTCCAGGATGTAAAAAAACCAGATCGCCACGACCGAATGCCTGATGATTTTTCCGTAGTGCCAAGACTCGCTTCATCCAGTTGAGCAACGAAGCGCGGTCGCGCAATTGCGCCTCGACATTGGTCGCTCCGTAACCATAAACCGGGTCCATAATCGGGGGTAGATACAAGCGCTGCGGATCGGCACGAGAAAAGCCGCCATTACGGTCAGGGCTCCATTGCATGGGGGTGCGCACGCCATTGCGATCGCCTAGAAAAATATTGTCCCCCATGCCGATTTCGTCACCGTAATAGAGAATAGGCGAGCCCGGCATGGACAGCAGTAAACTATTCATTAGCTTGATTTTGTCCAGCTCATTGTCCATCAAAGGGGCTAATCGGCGTCGAATGCCGACATTTAAGCGCGCGCGCGGGTCACCAACATACATTTGATACATGTAATCGCGTTCTTTGTCGGTGACCATTTCCAAGGTCAATTCGTCGTGGTTGCGCAGAAATATGGCCCACTGACAGGTTTCAGGAATCGCCGGCGTTTGTCTCATAATATCGACAACGGGGTGACGGTCTTCCTGCGCGATAGCCATGTAAATTCGAGGCATGAGCGGAAAATGATAAGCCATGTGACATTCGTCGCCATCACTGAAATAATCCCGGACATTTTCCGGCCACTGATTGACTTCGGCGAGAAAAACACAGTGAGGATAATGCTCATCAACTATCGCACGCATTTGTTTGATCACGTCATGCGTTTCCGGGAGATTTTCGTTATTGGTGCCCTCACGAACGCACAGATAGGGAATAGCGTCCAGGCGCATGCCGTCGACTCCTTGATCCAACCAGAAACGCATTAACTTGATCACCGCTTTGACGACCTGCGGGTTATTGAAGTTGAGATCCGGTTGATGGGAGAAAAATCGATGCCAATAATAGGCTTGGGCGTCATCGTCCCAGGTCCAATTGGACTTTTCAGTATCCTCGAAAATAATTCTCGTTTCGGGAAACTTTTGGTTGGTTTCGCTCCAAATATAATAATCACGTTTGCTGGAGCCTGCGGGTGCTCTTCGCGCTGCTTGAAACCACGGATGCTGATCGGAGGTGTGATTGATGACTAGTTCGGTAATGACCTTGAAACCGCGGCGATGAGCTTCCTTCATGAAGCGCTTGAAATCGGCCATGCTGCCGTACTCGGGATGAATGTCGTGATAGTCGGCTATGTCATAACCGTCATCACGCATTGGAGAAGGATAGAAGGGTAATAGCCAGAGCGTGTTCACTCCTAAATCTTGCAGATAATCAAGTTTCTGTATCAATCCCGCGAAATCGCCCACGCCATTATTATCGCTGTCAAAAAAAGCTTTGATATGCAGTTCGTAAATAACGGCGTCTTTATACCAGAGTGGGTCTTTCATCCATTCGGCATTGTCGTCCATAAGCGGTTTTTCAAATTCGTTGCGTTTTGTTTTAGCCATGGCCTTTTCCTGCAGTCGTGAAAGGGGATCATTACCAACGTCCCGACGCTTACCGGTAAATATAAAACAGCCGGCGATTCGGCTCAATGCGATTGATGACAGTTTAGCACGCGCGTTTTTATCCTAACTCGCCCGGTTGCCCTTCGCCTAGCCTTAGGTGAGGGAGCGGCATCGCTATCGCAAAGGGTGATTAATGCTGTGGGAGCGATCCCCAGATCGCGATTCTCGGAGTCGAAAATGCCGAAAAACGCACAACGGAATCGAAGCCGCAACGCCAAGCTCCGAAAAAAAGGCGGCTAAACGTTGCAGTCTTCGAAAAAAGACAAAGGCAGCTTAAACGACACCGGACTTGACATCGCGACGAAGGCGTCGCTACCACAAAAGATTACAACAAAAGGTTGCTATGCGGATATAAATAAAAGCCATGAGGATTTTGAGTTTTTAGACCCTGCCCGCCAGTGATACAATACAACTTTCCAACCACGCCATTACCCAGGATGTCAGTGGATTCCGAACTCTCCCCCTTTGTTGCCGATGCGCCGTCCGAGCGGCTGCGCGAAATTCCCTATAACTATACTTCTTTTTCCGACCGCGAAATCGTCATTCGACTCCTCGGCGAGGAAAATTGGCAGGTTATCGAGTCGCTTCGCAGCGAACGCATGACCGGTCGTTCCGCGCGGATGCTGTTTGAAGTGCTTGGCGATATTTGGGCAGTTCAACGCAATCCTTATCTCGAGGACGATTTACTCAACAACCGCAAACGCCGCAAAGCCTTGCTCGACGCCATGCGCCATCGTCTGCGGCAAATGGAAAAGCGTCATGCCGAGTACGAAAACGAATACCCGGACCGGGCCAGGCGCGTTGCACTGTTGATCGAAGCAGCTCACCAAGCGGTAAATGAATTCGAGGCCCATTTCGATCGCACCCGCGAAATGCGCAAAAAAGCGCTGGCTACGTTTTCGAAGCATACGCATAAAGACAACATCGGTTTCGACGGATTTGCCCGCGTGTCTCATGTAACCGATGCGACCGATTGGCGCGTTGAGTATCCGTTTGTTGTGTTGTATCCGACTAGCGAAAAAGAAGTCGGCCAATTGGTGCGCGATTGCATCAAACTCGGCCTGACCATCATTCCGCGCGGCGGCGGTACTGGCTACACCGGCGGCGCGGTGCCGTTGACGCCTTACTCGGCCGTGATCAACACCGAAAAGCTGTTGGACATGGGGCCGATCGAACAACAATCCCGTCTGCCCGGCGTCGAGCAGACGTATGCGACGATTCATACTGGCGCAGGCGTAGTGACACGGCGCGTGATCGACATGGCCGAAAATGCCGGTTTGGTGTTTGCCTGTGATCCGACTTCGGCCGATGCGTCTTGCGTGGGCGGCAATGTCGCAATGAACGCCGGCGGAAAAAAAGCCGTGCTATGGGGAACCGCGCTGGATAATCTATTGTCCTGGCGCATGGTGACGCCTGACGGCAATTGGCTCGAAGTCGAGCGCATTAATCATAATCTCGGCAAGATTCACGATCAGGAGCTTGTCACGTTTGCCTTGAAGCGTTTCGACGCCAAGGCTAAGCAACTACTGTCCGAAGAACGGCTTGACATTCCCGGTTTGAAATTTCGCAAGGATGGCTTGGGCAAGGACGTGACCGATAAGTTTCTCGGCGGCCTGCCGGGCATACAAAAAGAAGGCTGCGACGGCATCATCACGTCGGCGCGCTGGATCTTGCACCAGATGCCGGCCTATACGCGTACGTTCTGTCTGGAGTTTTTCGGTCAGGTCCGCGATTCGGTACCGGCCATCGTCGAGATTCGTGATTTTCTGGCGGCCTTGCCGAAAAGCGGTAACGACCGGGTGATGCTGGCCGGGCTCGAGCATTTGGATGAACGTTATGTCAAGGCGGTTGGTTATGCCGGCAAAGCCAAACATCGCGGCCGGCCGAAAATGGTGTTGATCGGCGACATCGTCGGTGATGACGATCATCAAGTCGCCTTGGCCGCCTCAGAAGTCGTAAGGCTATGTAATGCGCGCGGCGCCGAAGGCTTCGTTGCGGTCAGCCCCGAATCGCGCCGGACTTTTTGGCTCGACCGGGCGCGCACTGCGGCGATCGCGAAACATACCAATGCGTTCAAAATCAACGAAGACGTCGTAATACCGCTGCCGCGCATGGGCGATTATTGCGACGGCATCGAACGGATCAACATCGAACTGTCGTTGCGCAATAAATTGCGCTTGTGCGATGCATTGATTGATTTGTTCGGGGGCGATTTGCCGCTACGCTCTTATGAAGACAGCGTCGACAAAGCCGATTTGATCGGTGAACGGCGCGGTCATGCCTTGATCACGGTGGCCGAAGTTCGCGAGCGTTGGCAATGGCTGTATGACAATTTGGATTTACCGCTGCCGCAGGCCGAGGCCTTATTTACCCAATACGGCATCGTTGCCGGAGAATTGACCAATCTCACCGAACAGCCGACCTTGTTTCATCGCTTGCAGGATTATTCGCTGCGAGTGTCCTGGAAACAGGAATTGTTGCCACGCCTGAAAGAGATATTCGTCGGCGACAATTTCCGGCCGGTCGTCGAACGCATCGAAGCGGCGCATAAAGAGGTGCTGCGCGGTCGGGTATTCGTGGCCTTGCACATGCATGCCGGCGACGGAAATGTGCATACCAACTTGCCGGTCAACTCCGATAATTATGAAATGCTGCAAGAGGCCAATGCGGCTGTGGTGCGTATCATGGCCTTGGCGCGCTCCTTGGGCGGCGTGATTTCGGGCGAGCACGGCATCGGCATTACCAAATACGAATTTTTAAGTGATGAGGAACTGGCCGGATTCCACGACTACAAACAACGCATCGATCCGGAAGGGCGCTTCAATCGCGGTAAATTGATGCCGGGTTCCGATCTGAGTTCGGCTTATACGACGTCGTTCAATTTGATGGGTTTCGAGTCCTTGATCATGCAGCAAAGCGATATCGGCGCGATTTCCGACTCGGTCAAGGATTGTTTGCGCTGCGGCAAATGCAAGCCGGTGTGTTCGACGCATGTGCCGCGCGCCAATCTGTTGTATTCGCCGCGTAATAAAATTTTGGCGACCTCGCTGTTAATCGAGGCTTTCCTGTACGAAGAACAGACCCGGCGCGGCATTTCGATCACGCATTGGAAAGAATTCGAAGACGTCTCCGACCATTGCACGGTCTGTCATAAGTGCTTTAATCCGTGCCCGGTCGATATTGATTTCGGCGATGTATCAATGAATATGCGCAATCTGTTGCGCAAAATGGGCAAACAAAGCTTCAATCCGGTTAAAACCGCGGCGATTGCGTTTTTGTCAACCGGCCGGCCGAGCAGCGTCAAGCTGATGCGCAAACTATTGATCGAATGGTCTTATAAAGCCCAGCGTTTGGGTAATTTTTTCCTCAGACCTTGGGGTAAGGCACAGCTCAAGCGCCCCCCGTCGTCGACCGGCAAGCCGGAAATGAAAGAGTATGTGATTCATTTCACGAACCGGAAAATGCCCGGCAAGTTGCCTTCGAAGACTTCCAGAGCCCTGCTCGGCATCGAAAGCGATCAAATCGTGCCTATCATTCGCGACCCGAACAAGACACGGGCGGATTCCGAAGCGGTGTTTTATTTTCCGGGCTGCGGTTCCGAGCGCTTGTTTTCGCAGGTGGGTCTTGCAACGCAGGCGATGCTCTATGAAATCGGTGTGCAAACCGTGTTGCCGCCGGGCTATTTATGTTGCGGTTTTCCGCAGCGCGCGGCCGGTCAATTCGATAAGGCGCAGCAAATCACGACCGATAACCGTGTGTTGTTTCACCGAGTTGCGACCACGCTGAATTATCTCGATATCAAAACCGTCGTGGTCAGTTGCGGCACCTGTCTGGATCAGTTGGTCGATTATGAATTCGAAAAGATTTTTCCCGGTTGCCGCATGATTGACATCCACGAATATCTGCTCGAGAAAGGGGTGAAACTCGAGGGCGTCAACGGCCGCCGCTATCTATACCACGACCCGTGCCACAGTCCGATGAAACAACAGGACGCGATGAAGACCGTCAACGAATTGCTCGGCGCGCCGGTCAATAAATCCGAGCGTTGTTGTGGTGAATCAGGAACCTTGGCCGTCGCGCGCCCCGATATTTCGACACAGGTGCGTTACCGTAAATCGGTTGAACTGCACCGCGACACCGCGAAACTGCGCGCCGACGATTATGACGGCCCGGTTAAAATGTTGACCTCGTGTCCCTCTTGCTTGCAAGGCTTGCAGCGTTACAAGGGCGACGTCGATCAGCTCGAAGTCGATTACATCGTCGTCGAAATCGCCCGGCATGTTCTCGGCGAGAATTGGATGAAACGTTATATTAAACAAGCGGCCAAGGGTGGGATCGAGCGGGTTTTGGTTTGATTTTGGTTAGCGGTTAACAGTAAGTAGGGAGCAGAGAGCAGGGAGCTGATGGCAGTCGCTTCCGCGGGGCGGGTTATTAAAACCGTCCCTAGCGTTTCGGTTTAACCTAAGTATCTCGGCTTA
>SLIO01000373.1 GCA_007135635.1 Methylomicrobium sp.
AAGGGTGAACGGGAGTTTGAGGCTTCACCAGGTCGGTGAAAGTGTTGTAGACCCTTCATGCTTCGACTTTACTCAGCACGAACGGTCTACAACACATGCCAACTGCTCTTTCTAGGTTTAATGCTCGGTATCCTTCCTTAAAACCTAAGCAGATTTTTCAATTTATATGAACAAATGCCGATGGGCTTTGTCCAGCCCGCTTGAAGAGGACTATCACGACCGCGAATGGGGTGTGCCGGTACATGACGACCGTTTGCTGTTCGAATTTTTGGTTTTGGAGGGCGCGCAGGCGGGCTTGAGTTGGTCGACGATTTTAAAAAAGCGCGACCATTTCCGGGTTGCGTTCGACAATTTCGATCCGGTATCGGTGGCCGCCTACGATGACGAAAAAATAACGGAGTTGCTGGAAAACCCCGGCATTATCCGCAATCGGCTCAAAGTAAATGCCGCCGTGACCAATGCTCGCGCTTTTTTGAACGTCAAAGAAGAAACCGGGAGTTTCGATGCGTTTCTATGGGATTTTGTCGACGGCCGGCCAGTCCAAAACGCGTGGCGGACGCACGCCGAATTGCCGGCGAATACGCCTTTATCGGATCGGCTCAGTAAGGAATTGAAAAGACGCGGTTTTAAATTCGTCGGCTCGACGATTTGTTATGCGTTCATGCAGGCAGTCGGCATGGTTAACGATCATACTGTCGATTGTTTCCGTTATCGGGAAATTGCGCGGATTTCGGATTGATAGACTTCCGGTTACGAGAAGGTGATTATGTTTACCTTAGCAGGACGGGGTTGCAAACCCATGCGAATCAAGCTAATAACGACCGACTCACATCCACTTTCCTGCAGGACGGGTTATTTAACCCGTCCCCAACGTTTCGGTTTGAACTAAGCGTTTCGGCTTGCTTCGGCCACGGTTGAAACGTTTCGGACGGGGTTATAAAACCCCGTCCAGCCAAGTCCTGCCAAAATATGGATTCTCACGGAGGATTATGGAAACCGGATAACGTTTGGGGCGGGTTGAACAACCCGCCACGCGTGGAGTGACCGGCGTATCATGCTTCCAGCACGAAAGCGGCTCTCAGCTTGTTCATGGCATTTTTTTCCAACTGCCGAATACGCTCGGCTGAAACGTTGTAGCGTGCGGCCAAATCATGCAAAGTCGCTTTTTCTTCGCTTAGCCAGCGGCTATTCAGAATATCGAGACTACGCTCGTCGAGTTCCGCCATCGCTTCGCTGAGCTTGTTTTCTTCGTAGCCTTGCCATTGCTCGTTTTCCAACAGGTCCGCCGGGTCCGCGTTATGTTGCTCTAAGTAACTGACCGGCGAGGCGTAAGTGCTTTCGTCGGACGGTTCATCATGCGGCATGTCGAAAGCCATATCCGAACCGTCCATACGTTTTTCCATTTCATAAACGGTTTTAAGATCAACGCCTAAATCTTCGGCAACAGCTTTCGCCTCGTCGTGCGACAACCAGCCTAGGTTGCTTTTCGATTTACGTAAATTGAAAAACAGTTTACGCTGCGATTTGGTTGTTGCAATTTTTACGATACGCCAGTTTTTGATGACGTATTCATGTATTTCCGCTCTGATCCAATGCACAGCAAAGGTCACTAAGCGAACCCCGACATCGGGATCGAAGCGTTTGACGGCTTTCATGAGGCCGACGTTGCCTTCTTGAATGATATCGGGCAACGGCAATCCGTAACCACTGTATCCTCTCGCAACATGAACAACAAATCGAAGATTCGACATAACCAGTTCCTTCGCGGCATCCAAATCGCCTTCATCGCGATATCGTAGAGCCAGTTTTCGCTCATGTTCGTGTGATAAGGTCGGTGTTTGCGCGACCGCATTCAAATATGAATCAAATGTTCCTACGGAAAGATTGGTTGGTAAGGCAAAGGTTAATGCGTTACTCATGATTTCCCCTCATTTTTAAGTTTTCCGGATTTTAGCACTCTCGCGTTATGAGTGCTAAAATTTTTATAAGTTCCGCGTTGTTTTGCGCGTCAATTCATAATTGATCGGCCTGGGGCTCTGACTCAATGGATTTAAACGGATTTATATCGAAATCACACACACCTTAATTCCAGGTTATGTTCACGAAACGCCGGAGAGCCAATTAATTTTGCGAAGTCGCAGCAACCTATTGACTTCACTTATTATTCTTCATGATCTTCATGGTGTAATGCTTTTTCAAGGTTAATACGGTTGTTAAAGCTTGCCGTCGCCAAAAGCATTTAGCGCCACCTCAAAGTAGAAGAAATTGGTAGGCTCGGATGTATAAGGGCCGGTATCGGCCTTGGCTTGATATCGGGTGAATTCGCCCGGCGTGAAGTGGGCATAACTCAAACTCCAATCGACATAGGGATTAAGATGATGTCGGATGCGGATGTCGAATTCACTCCCTAAAAAACGGCCGCTTTCGCCGGTCGAATCGCGCAGGTTCGCCCGGCTCCAGGCATCGGTTTCGCTTTCCAGCCAAAATGCGCCATAGCTGCTATCGATGCGCAGATCCCGGTGCGGCGTCAATTCCAGACGAAGCTTCGGCGCATGCATGTTGTCCCAGGCAAAATAATCGTTGCGGGAAAACGGCTGGTTAAATCCGTAAAAAATATCCAACCGTTGGTTTATGTTATCGCCGGAGCTCTTGTCGCCGGTGCCGAATCCATAATAAACACTGGCTCTGGGCTTCCAATCATGCGCGAAGGTATAGCCCAGCTCCAACGAATACGCGAGCGCATCGTGTTGTTGCAGGGTTTGAGTCGTGCTGTTTTTCGGCCTCACGCCGAAGCGGCCGAATTGCTTATTGATATCGGCATCGAAATCGAAACCGCTTTCTCCGAATAAACCATAAATCCTTAGACCCGGCGCATAAATGTCCATGTCGGGCCTACGCTTGTGTTCGATAGGGTGGTAGGAATCGCCGTCGACTTTGCGCCCGAGTAAGTAAGGCTGAATCGTGACAATTTTCGACCACTGCCGCCAACTGAATACGCCGCCGTAAATCAAGGCATCCCCGTCGGCCCTGTCGAAGCGGTATTTGAAGCGCTCGACCGGATGAAACGCAAACGTTTCCAAATCCCAATTATTCTGTTTTTTACCGAAAAACAGCCGAATACCTTCGAAGCTATTGGTGGTGTTACGAAACTGGTTATTGCCTATCAAACGTTTATCCAACAACTCCAGATGCATCCTACCCACGCGAACACTTAACGGACGGTCGTCACCCAATGCGTTGTTGAAATACAGCTCGCCGTAGCCTTGAATCAGCTCGAACTCGTTGACATCGGCAACCGACTTTTCATAAATACCGTTATAACTGCGGGCGTCCTCCAACTCGACCGCGAAGCGAAACGGATCGAGAATGTCGTGAATACCGACATAGGCCCGCGTTCTCAGCAACCATAGATTATCGGGATCCGGCCGGAAATTCTTTACCGGCGTACCGGAAGAAGTATCGACCCAAGGCCGGTAATCGTTTTCGCGGTATTCGTAACGGGTACGGAAATCCAATCCGACATCTAGCCAGTCGATATCGATGGTTTTTCCAAGCGGCGTTTTGCTCAGGTTATAGACATAAGCTGGCGGCTCGGGAGCCGGCTCAACGCGGTAGCCCCGCGTCTTGACGTAAAATTCCTCAGCCAAAGCCGGATTGAGCGATACCGACAACACTATGGCTGCGCCGAACGTCGAGCCGATAGATCTACGAAAAAGCTCCGTCAACGTTCTCTGAATAGGCATAGTTCACCTTTTCCAATAGCGATATTAATTTTAAGTAATAACGAGTACCAAAGCGCATTATCATGTCGCAATCAATAACAAAAACAGAACATTTTGTAGGAAATGCGACACACGAATAGTGATCCCGCTGGGTTTTCGCTATATAAATTAGTATACAACGTAAAATAAAACTTCCCGAAATCATAGCTATCAAAAAACAAGCCAAAATGATTGCCGGGTAATTGAAACGGCACCGTGAGGTAGCGATGATACAAATGCTTCGGCGTGACTGGGACTCCCGTTTTTGTTAGTCTGTCCCTCATGACGACAAATACAAATAATCCCTATCTGGTGCGTCCACGCATTTATATCGGCGATACGATTGCGCTCGGGCCCGGCAAGATCGATTTGCTGCGCCAGATCGACCAAACCCGTTCGATTGCCGCCGCCGCGAGAGCTCTCAAAATGCCCTACAAACGCGCCTGGCTGCTGATAGATAGCCTAAATCAAGGATTCGGACGACCGGTCGTCAGCACGGCCAGCGGCGGCAAAGGCGGCGGCGGTGCTCTTCTGACGGCTTTGGGACAGGAACTACTGGCCCGGTACACGGCTTTGGAAGAACGCATCAACACTGCGTCCAGCCGGGAAATCGACGCGTTGTGCGCATTGGCTGGTCCGTTTGAAGCTTCGATTTTCGATGACAAATCAAACTATTTATAAGTTTCACTTGTCCCGTAATGACTGAAACACTTCGTATTTTTCGATTAAAGCAGCGTTTAGCCTGGAGAATTCAAGCCTCTTAGAAGCTTCTGAAAATTTACGCATTTCGCAGTTAAGCGCCCCATAAAAAAAAGCATCGTCCAACATACTCACAGCCTGTTTGGCACTTTATTTGCCTACGTTCTTTCGTTATGACAATTTTGACCTAACGATGTTCGGAATGCGACAATTCGCCCGCCTATCAGGAGCTTCTTCATGCTTATCGAACGTATCAAGTTTTTCACGCTGCTTGTTCTCTTTTTCACCCACAGTTTAAGCCATGCCGACGAAGTCAATATCGCCGTCGCGGCCAATTTCAAAGGACCAATGCAACACATCGCTCCAGCTTTCGAGCAAGCGACAGGACATAAAGCAGTCATCGCCTACGGCACGGTCGGCAAGTTTTATGCGCAAATCCACAACGGCGCACCGTTCGACGTGCTGATTTCGGCGGACCGGGAAACGCCTGCCCGGCTTGAACAAGACGGCCTGGCGCTCGCCGAGAGCCGCTTTACTTATGCAATAGGTAAACTGGTTCTGTGGAGCGCCCAACCCGGTTTCGTCGATGGCCGGGGCAATGTGCTAATACAAAGCGATTTCAAACATTTGGCCATCGCCAATCCCAAAGTCGCGGTTTACGGCGCCGCCGCATTCGATACGCTCAGCAAACTGGGACTGAACAAACACCTACAATCCCGTTTCGTGTTGGGCGAAAACATCACCCAAGCCTATCAATTCGTCTCTACCGGAAACGCCGAACTCGGTTTTGTCGCCTGGTCGCAAATCTATGAAGAAGGCCGCAAAGTCCAAGGCTCCTATTGGGTCGTTCCCGAGGATCTCTACCCACGTATCCGGCAAGACGCCGTTTTGCTCGTGCGCGGCAAGGACAACGATGCTGCCAAGGATTTATTGACCTATCTCGGCAGCGATGCCGCCAAATCTATCATCCGCCGCTACGGCTACGACAACTGACTTTCATTATTCTGAGAAAAATCGATGATCACCATTAAATTTCTGTTGTTGACCGGACTTTTACTAACCGCCTCGGTTGCCCATGCCGAAAAAATCATCGTTGCGGCGGCCGCCGACCTCAAGTTCGCACTAGATGAAATAGCAGCCGAATTCCGGAAAGATCACCCAGAGGACACGGTTGAAATCGTCTACGGTTCGTCGGGCAAATTTTTTACGCAGATACAGCAAGACGCGCCTTATGACCTGTATTTTTCGGCCGATATCGGTTTTCCAAAACAACTGGCACAAGGCGGTTTCGCGGCTTCCGAAGTCAACCCGTATGCCTTTGGCCGCATCGTTTTATGGAGTGCGCAATTGGATGCCACCAAGCTGACGCTGGAAAACCTATCCAATCCTTCCATCACCCGAATCGCTATCGCCAATCCCAAGCACGCCCCTTACGGCAAACGGGCCGAGGAAGCGCTTCGCTCGACCGGAATCTGGGCGTCCGTGGAACCGAAATTGGTTTACGGCGAAAATATCGCGCATACCGCGCAATTCGTGCAAACCGGCAACGCTCAAATCGGCATCATCGCGTTGTCG
>SLIO01000371.1 GCA_007135635.1 Methylomicrobium sp.
ATTCAGTGTCGGCTTATTGCCGGCCAAGGATAAGTCGATTATTTGCCGATTGTTCAACATTGCCGAACAAATCGAGGATGCGGTTCCGCGTGCGTTAGACCCTGCCTTAGCATATCCTGTGGATTTATTGCTGTGTAACGACGAAGCGGTCATCTGGACGGTTTTGATCGGTGAAGCGCCTTTCATCACGATGCGCCAGCATACTTATGAAAAAAAACCGTTACGGGAGCAAGTAAACGAATTTATTGCCAGTATTCCCAATCTATCCAAACTCAAACCCTTCGAATTGACGGTCACGACCGAAAAAGGCCAGCATATCGAGACCGCCGTCACCGGTGTGTTGGTCATTGAAAACGATATCGAAACGCTCGCCGCGAATCTCATCAACGAATCTATATCATCACAAGACGGCAAATTATCGGCAATTTTTTTGGCGCCTTCATCGGTCATGGAGTTTCTCAATTTCTTGATGATCGCGATTTATTGCAAGCTTCGCGCGGTCAGTCATTTACCGAAAGCGGTCGGTTATATCAAGAGCGCCACGTTGGAATTATCCAGCCCCAATAGCTTTTCGTATGCGATCGACAGCCGGCAGCGCAAAGCCGAACGTATCTCGTTGAAAACCATTCCTCAAGGCATTGCGATCAACGTTGGCGAACGCTACAAAGCCGTGCATAAAGTCATTCATGACGACGCGAAGGACACGGCCAAAATTAAACCGCTCAGACATAGCGCAGAGCATGTTAACCGCTTAAAAAAGAGAATGCCTTTCTTCTCGACCGCGGTCGAGTCCGATTTCAAGGATTTGTTTTTGATGCTACGCGACAACGCCAAGCTATCCGGGCCTTATATTAGCCTAATGATCTTGAGCAGCATGCTGGCAACCTTCGGCCTGTATCTTAACAGTAGCCCGGTCGTCGTCGGCGCGATGGTGTTGGCGCCGCTTATGGGTCCGATCGTGTCGCTATCGATGGGCATTTTACGCAACGACAGCAAATTACTCAGAAGCGGCATAACGGTGTTCGGCATCGGCATCGCCTTGGGTCTGTTCGTGTCGATCATTACCGCGCTACTGATTCCTTACGAACAATTAACCCCCGAAATCCGCGCCCGCTCGCAACCGAGCCTGCTGGATTTAGGCGTTGCGATCATCTCGGGCAGCGCTGCCGCCTATACGCATGCGAAGGCGACCCTGCTCAGAACGCTGCCGGGTGTCGCTATCGCGGTCGCTTTAGTACCACCGCTGTGTTCGATGGGCATCGGCATTGCCTGGTGGGACTGGAATATCATTAGCGGAACCGGCTTGTTATTTTTGACCAACTTTGCCGGCATTGCGCTCGCCGCCGCAATTACCTTTCTATTTTTAGGTTATTCGACGATATTTCGAGTCAACCGGGGACTCGGTTTATCGCTGTTGCTGTTATTCTTAGTCAGCGTGCCGCTCTATCATTCTTTCGTCAACACCGCGGTCCACAGCCGCATTACCAACGCAATCAATGCGAAAACCTATAAGGTGAACGATAAAACGATAGAAGTCGACGATGTCGAGGTTGTGTCGATTGGCAAAAAAGTGCGCTTGTCGGTGAAGCTGCACAGTTCCGACCCGTTGGTATCGGAAGATGTCGCCGCCTTGCGCGATTACATCAGCAAACAAATAGATCGCCCTGTACTATTAGATGCGTCATTTAGTATTTTGCAATAGCTAGAAAAAACAAGCCGCTCATTTGCCTTGTTCTCAAGTCCGGGGAACAAGGCATAGACCAACAATCTTGAGCACAAAAAATACATCACCGCCGGACGGTTTTTTGAAAGCCGTCCGAAACAATTTGAACTCGATCCCTGTCCATTTAATGCTTCAATTCGCTCTCTTATGAGCACAAGCCGGCAAGACCAAGGTCGTACAGACAATAATCAATAGCAAACCGATCGATAGCAGCAAACCCATACTGGCCAAGCCCAGATGCGGCGTAAATGCCATGCTGACCAAACTGCACAAGGTCGTTAGGCTGCTGAAAATCACGCCTCGTGCCGTACTGGTTTGCAAGACACTCCGCTGTTCGTCCGGCATACTCCTCAACCGGTTCATGATGTAAATACCGCTGTCGACGCCAAGCCCGAACAACAGCGGAATCACGATGATATTCGCGAAATTAAAAGGATTATCCATGACGACCGTCGTGGCGGCAGTCAATATCGCGGTCATCAACAACGGCAACAAAATTAGAAATGTATCTTTAATACTGCGATTGACCAGCAACAAAACGAACGTGATGGCAACAAGCGCGCCGACCAAGGCTTGTTGAAAGGCCTTGACTACCGCATTGCCCGACTCGATATAAATCACCGGCAAATCGGTGGCATTCGGCGCAATTCCCCTCACTTCGGCAACGAATTGCTTCAGATTTTCGTGGTCGCCAAGGTTTTTACTCGGAAAGACTTGAACACGGAAAATGCCGTCCTTGCTGAGCCAGCGTTCGGATAAATCCTTCGGCAAGCTGTCAAGCGTCACGATATCGGCATCGAGGGCTTGCAATAGCAGATTCATCGTATCCGGCAAGGTGCCCAAGAGATTGTTTTGCAAGCGGCTCAACATGCTTTCTTGCTCCGGCAATGATTTCGATTGCAATTGAAGCAAAAAACTCTCCAAAGCGTGACGCAGCCTCAAAAAATTGCCAATCAATTCGCTATCGGGATGATCCTGTAAATGCTGTTCGATTCGATTTTTAAATTGTGTCAAGGCCGTCAAATGATTGTCTACACTGTCTTGCTGCAACGGCGGAAACGTAGCGAAGCGAAAACCCATCAGCAAAGCCAACTCCTGAAACATATCGAGCTTTATTTCTTGATCCTCCGGAATGAAGTCGAAGATCGTCAGCGCCGATTCGACCGATGGCAAACGATTCAATTGCTGTGCCTTATCCCGTGCTTCGGACTCGCTGTCCGCCAATATCGTCAAGGTCATCGGCGATGTCTGTTTGGTTTCCAGCAACTCTAAAAAAGTAGCAACAGATTCGCTTTTCGGGTCGCGCAAGTTCAAGGGATTGAAATCGAATCGCACTTGCGTCAATAAACCTAAACCGGCGAGCGTTAAAGCGAGCGCCATCCATTTAATGCGCAAATGATGCCGCATCGGAATCTCGTAAACCCAATCCGGAAAGGTGCTTTGAGACAGCTTACCTCCAGGCTTGAGGGGAAACAGCTGTAACAATGCCGGCAATACCGTTACCGACACGACTAAAGCAATAAACATCCCCCCGCCGGCAATCACGCCGAGTTCGGAGACCCCGGTATACGCGGTCGGAACGAAAGAAAAAAAACCGACCGAGGTCGTCACGGCGCAAAGCATGATCGACGGTCCGACTTTGCGCACGGCTTGAATCAGCGCTTGTTGTTGCGGGATCTGTTGTTGCAAAAACTCTTGGTAGCGCAAACTGAGCTGTATCGTATAATCGACGCCGATGCCGATATAAAGCACCGCGAACGACACCGAAATCAAATTCAAATGCCCGACCGCCACGGTGGCAAATCCAGCGGTCAACACCAAGCCCATCAACAACACGGTAAAGGTAATGAGCACCAATTTCACCGAGCGCAAGCCGATAAACAAGGCCGTACACACCAGAATCATCGAAAAAAACGAAGCCATTTGCGCACTGCGCTGAACGCTTTCCATTTCGTCATGTTCCAACACAACCTCACCGGTCAAACGTATCGACACATCGGGAAGCGCCTGTTTAGCGTTCTCGACAATCACGCGAACGCTCTGCAGGGCTTTTTCGCTCGGAATCAGCGCCGTGAAATCAAGCACGGGCTTCAACAAAATGAAGCGTTTCGTGCTCAATAAGTCCGACTCATCGCTCAACATCAATTGTTGCCATGACAGGCGGATATCGCGGTCATCGAGCAAGCCCTCGCTCACATGAGAAACATTTTCCAATAAGGGATTCAAATCGATCGGCAACTCGCGGTCCTCGGCAGTCAAGGCCAGCCCGATGATATCCAAGAAGCTTTTCAGCGTGTTATCGCTCGATAATGCGCCGATAAAGGGTTGCGCTTCGATCAAATTCGCGGCCAATTCATTGAGCGTTTCGAGATCCAGATAAAGTAAGCCATGACGATCGAAAAACGCCCCCTCTCCCGGCGCATAAACCGACTCGACTTCTTCAGTTTCCCGTCTAAACCGCTCCCCCAGGTACGCAACCGCCTGCGCAGCCCTTTCCGGCGTCTCGGCATCGACCACGACAAGAATGGCCTCTTCGTCCTGCGGAAAGGTTTCCAGAAAACGGGCCCGGTCCTGCAAAAACGGCAACTTTTTCGACAATATCTCGGTCGTGTCGGTGTTTATACCGAGATTATGAAAGGTGTAGTGCAAACTGAATCCGCAAGCGATCAACAATAAAACTATGACCGTTTTCGGGAACTGAATCAAAAAGGCTTCCAAACCAGCAAAAATGCTGCCGAGTTTTTCTGATAATTTCTTCATAAATCACCCATTGCGACGCTTTTTTGCTCAGTTTGCAATAGTTCAACGAACTTGTCGAATAGATGCGATTGAACAAATTTTCCACGAATGACTTGATATGAAATTAAGTGATTTTTTTGGCTTCGCATCCACTCCCTGCGAAAACCCGAAAGACGCGTGACGCCGGAGCGTCACGACCTAATCGACACGCGAAGTCTATAACTCGTTTCTATCTTGTATCCTATGAATCGACCAAGAATTCATCGTGGATAATTATATTGCTGCTGCGGATAACCGGGTTGTTGCGGATATTGTTGAGGATAACCACCCTGCGGTTGCTGAGGATAGCTTTGTTGTTGGGGATAGCCCTGTTGCGGGTAACCTCCCTGTGGTTGCTGAGGATAATTCTGTTGCTGCATACCCCCTTGAGGTTGCTGCTGAGGATTAGCTCCTTGAGGTGCAGCGCTTTGAGTAGCGACGATGGACAATTCAACGCGCCGATTTTGGGCGCGATTATCGTCGCTGGTATTCGGGACTTTCGGCATCGACTTCCCCATCCCCTTTTGTGTTATCCGGGCATAATTGACCCCGTGCTGAACCAAATAATTCGAAACGCCACCTGCCCGTTGATCGGACAGTTTGAGATTATAACTTTCGCTACCGATATCGTCGGTATGTCCGGTAACAGTGATGTTGGATTCGGGATAATGATTCAAAACATTGGCAACCGAATCCAGAGCTGACATCGCCTGGGGTGTCAATTGCGCGGAGTCGAAGCCGAACGTAATGCTGCTCGGCATCGTCAGGTTGAGTGTATTTTCCGAACTTCTTTGTATTTCGATGCCGGTACCCTGCAAGGATTCGCGCATCTCTTGTTCTTGATTATCCATATACAGACCGACCGCAGCACCGACCGCGCCTCCGGCCAATGCCCCCAGACCTGCATTTTTCCAGTCATTACCGCCGAATAAAGTACCGGCGCCGGCGCCTACCGCCGCGCCAATGCCTGTTCCCATCGCGGTCTTGCTCATTCGGGATTGCCCGGAGTAAGGATCGGTCACACAAGCCGACAAAAGTACGGAACTAACAGCCAGTATTAGACATTTATTTTTCATGAACATAGATTCTCATAGATAAATTTGAAGTAATTAAGGAATATGCACGAAATAACTTATACAAGCAGTAGGCTTTGTGGCGGTTTGGTGACTCGCTTGACAGGACGCCGTGAATACGTCCGTGTAGGCTTGACGACGGCTATCCCTGCCGCCGACACCTGTCAATCGAGCCACCAAATCCCCTTCTAACCGTTGTCTAAGTTATTTCATGCTCGTTCTTAAAGATGTTTTATTCGCACAGACTAAAACACTAAATTAAAGCTGAGCTGAATAAGCTTTAGCTTCTCGATTTTTGAGATACACCTATCGCATCAAATTTCGGTAATGGCGTAACTAAGCGCTGGGGAGGGTTCGCCAAAGGATTTAAAAATCCCTTACCTTAGCGTTAAGCGAAGGACTCTCTTAGTATCGGTCAATCGAGCAACTGAACTTTCCAAA
>SLIO01000347.1 GCA_007135635.1 Methylomicrobium sp.
CTCGGCAACTGCTCCTGCGTTGCCCTACCTCCTGCATCCATGCAGTCGTCGGCAATGGCTGAGTTACATGGATGTAATGAATGCAGAAAATGCAGGAGCATTTTTCTGCCCTGCATCGCCTTCGCCTAAAGCGCCTACTGTTGGTGCCCTAATACACGCCATCCATGGCGCTCGCAAAGGCTTTGACAGCAGGGATGCTGGCATAGAGCCTACATGGACGTATTCACGGCGTCCTTTGACAGTCACCCCGGTGCCGAATTTTGATCTACGATGAGTAGAAAACAAAAAAGGCCGGAAAGAACGCTCTTTCCGGCCTTTTTTGTTTAGCTAAGCGTCTATACTCTTTGCGATTCTGCTAACGCATTGAACGCATCGATTTTAGCTTTGCCGGTATTGACCAATTCAACTCCGGTATCGATGATCATTTTGACAAGCCCTGGAATTCGATAGACTCTCAACCCTAAATAAGCCACTATCGGAATCGCAATAAAAGCGGCAATTAATCCGTTCAAACCGAACAAGGTCATCAACTTAATCAATAACACGGCTGCATCCAACGGCAATAAAACCATTGCGCCGAAATAAATCAATACCATGAATGTAAACAGAACAAATACGACGAACTGAAGAAGCCTAACTAATGCGACGTTGATATTTTTCATTGTAATTTTAAATTCCCGACAAAACTAAGAAGCCTCGAAGACCGATTATCCGGCCCTTTGATCGTAAAAAGGCAAGCCTTTTAAAAGCGTCTTATTATACAGAAAAGGAATGTAATTTCATTCTTTATTGCGGAGGCTCCCCCGTGTCAGAATCGTTGCGCAGAAAAAAACGATATAAAATAGACCCTGCGATAAATCCTCCTAAATGCGCCCACCAAGCCACATCAACTGTCACATCATCAAACATCACCGAAGTCGTGGCTTTTTGCAGTTGGATAATGATCCAAAACCCCAGAAAGGCTATCGCCGGCACATGAAATACCAATGGAAAAAATATGATAGGTATAAAAACAATGACGCGCTCAAAAGGATACAGAAAAAAATAAGCACCCAATACTCCGGCAATCGCCCCCGATGCGCCAACGACCGGTATCGTTAAATAGGGGTCGAAATAAAACTGCAAGGCTTGAGCCGATAATCCGCAAACCACATAAAATATCAAAAAACGTCCCCTGCCCATCAGGTCTTCGACATTATCGGCAAAAATCCACATGAACAACATGTTAGTAAGTAAATGCAACCAACCTCCATGCAAAAAAAGACTGGTCAAAAACGATAAATAATAATCGGGCGGCAAACCGAAATGAGCAGCCCAAGCAGGGCTTGAATATCGCAACGGCACCATGCCAAACAAATAAGTCAAACGGTATTTCGATTGATCGGGAATGATTTCCATCACGATAAAAATAATGATGCATAAAACCATTAAACTCCAGGAAACAATCGGCCTTGAATAACACGGCGCGGTATCTCTAATTGGGATCATGATCTTTCCGTTTGTAGACAGCCTTTCTAAAATTCAAAAAAATATCGGCCATACCGAGAAAGGCCATGCCGACGATCGCATATTGAGGCATAACAAACAATAACAAATACGGCGGCAGCAAATAATTTTTACTACGCTCGGAAACATCAACCGTGCAATGCAAGACTGCCATCCCATGGAAGAAAAATGGCATCGTGAAAACCAGTAACAAATCATATAAGACGGCTTCACTAAACAGTGCTGTCACAATCAGTAGCACACCCAAAACGCCCAATGCATAAATGGGGTACCTGACTCGATAAAATTCCTCGGCGAATCCTCCCGGCTTGAATAAAGTCGCCTGCATCCAACGCCCAATCAACAACGACGAAGCTACTGCGAAACCGAACATCATCGCCACCAATCCATTCATCAAACGTAAAGTTCCGTCGGCCTCGAAGCCCTGATAAGTAGCACCTTTAACGCCTTCAACAGCTTCCTCTAACCAATTGGCCCACCATTGAGCGGCATCACCCGACACCACTTGTATCGAAACCGCTAAAATAGCTGCAAACACCGCCGCGACCATTATCGCCAAACTTTGCGATTGGGTAACACGCAATACTTTCGCCGAAGCCGCCAACGGCACCAACAAAAACAAAACTACGGGTGTATCGAGGCCCGGCCTACTTTCGACAAAAAGACTGCTGACATAAACCACCAAAGCCGTACCGATCAAAACAATCAGCCAATAGCTATCCGAACGCGACAATACGCATAATGCGATGATGCCGCAACAAAACAGCGCCAACGGCAAAACAAATTGGGATAAAGCGCCCAATATACAAGCAGCGACCAAGGCCTGATACGGTCCCTGCATCACAAAATTCGCTAAAGCCCTCATAAATACCCATCCTCCTTAAAACCCAATCTTAAAGATAAAGCCGGTATATTGAATTTGAAATTCCATACCCGGCGACTTTGCTGCTTAGCATATCAGCATGCTGAGAAAGATAAAATCAATGACGCTTCATTCAGATCTTAACGACACTTATAACTTTTATTCGAAGTTGCTTATATTTTAAACAAAACGTAACATTGCCGGAGTTATCTTTACGGCGCTTCTGTTAAATCGGAAAATTGCCGGCTCAGCCCACTCATTCAAGGCTTTATGGAAACACAACCGGAACCAACGTCCTCTTTAACGTTCAGCCAATTCGAGCTTGATTCACGCATCAAACAAGCCACGCGAGCTATGGGGTTCGATCACCCAACCGAAGTACAGGCTGCCGTCATACCTCTGGCCAACGAATCCAAAGATCTTTGGGTTTGCGCAAAAACCGGGAGCGGCAAAACTGCGGCCTTTCTGATACCCGCCTTGCAGCACCTACTGCAAAACTGCCCCGAGGACAGCGCGGCAAAAGTCTTGATACTAGCGCCGACACGGGAACTAGCCAAACAGACACATAAACAATGTCGACAACTGGCTGAATTCACCCCGATCAAATCCGGCTTGATTATCGGCGGCGAAGACTTCAAGAAGCAATCCGCTTTATTTGCTAAAAGCACCGCCATCATCATCGCAACACCAGGTCGCCTAATCGAAGTCATCGAGGAGGGTTCCGCCGATTTCAGCCGACTCGACCTACTCATTCTCGACGAAGCCGACCGTATGCTCGACATGGGCTTCAAAAACGATTTACTGAAAATCGCAAGCGTTTGCAACCCGGAACGCCAAACTCTGTTATTTTCCGCGACTCTCAACCCGACGATCAAAGGCATTGCCCTCAAGCTTCTTAAAGAGCCGGAAAAAGTCTATCTCGATGGCATACAAGCAGAACACGAAGACATCGAACAGCAAATGCTGCTGGCCGACGATTTCGAACATAAGAAAAAATTATTGATCTGGCTACTGAGCCACGAAAATTACGAGAAAGCCTTGGTCTTTACCAACACCAAAATCCATACCGATCAGTTGCGTGGCCCATTGAGAGGGCAAAAACTGCGCGTGGGCTCATTGCATGGCGACATGGATCAAAGCGAACGCAATAAAACCATGGGTTTTTTCCGAGATGGAACCATCGACATTTTGGTCGCAACCGATGTTGCCGCGCGCGGTCTGGATATCGAAGGTGTGGACCTGGTCATTAATTTCGACCTAGCCCGTAACGGCAATGACTATCTGCACAGAATCGGCCGTACCGGCCGAGCCGGCCGACCGGGACTCGCAATCGCATTGATCAACTCTACCGAATGGAACGTTTTGGCGGGTATCGAACGTTATCTACAACAGCGATTGATCCGACGCACGATCAAGGAATTGGAAGGCCGCTATAAAGGTCCCAAAAAGCTCAAAGCCTCAGGAAAGGCGGCCAGTAGTAAAAACAAAAAAGCGGAACCGAAAAAGAAAGAGTCCAAAAGCAAAAATCGTCATCGTGACCGGAAAAACATCGGCAAAAGACGCAAGCCAAACGAACTATAAAAGCACGGTTAATCTCAGACTTTCAAGCGATCGACAACTCGTCCACTCTGTAAATGCTCCTTGATAATCTCATCGATATCGGCTTGATTGTCATAACGATACCAAACGGCATCGGGGTAGACGACCATTACAGGCCCTTCCTTGCATCGATCCAGACAACCGGCATTGTTAATGCGACATTTGCCGGGCCCGCTCATTTTGAGCTTTTTCAATTGCGCTTTCGCATAATCTCGAAAACACTGCGCTTCATGATCCTGGCAGCAGGCCGTTCCATTCTCGCGCTGATTCGTACAGAAAAAAATATGGTGCTTATAGTAACTCATCGCAGTATTTTAAAATTTCGTAAAATTTCTATTTCTAGTTCTCACGGCCCTCAGTGGGAACCTATACCTTGGCTGTCGAGGCAAGATCAGTATGCATTCCCACGCTGGAGCGGGGGAAACGAGGAATATTCGGCAAATAATTACTTCAATCGCCATCTGCAGAGCCATCATCGACAAAATCCTGGCTATCGATTTCTTGCGAATCGAGCTTAGTTTCGGGACCCAGTACTTGAATGGCGCCATCAGTGCCGATCAACACAGAACTTGCCAATCTACGAAATACCCCATGCTCGACAACGCCGGGCATAGCGTTGAGCGCTTCGTCGAGCTTAACGATATTAATTGTGGCATCGAAAGTGGTATCAAGTACCAAGCTGCCGTGAGATGTCACCACCAAGCCGTCATCGTTTGCAGTCCGTCTTAATGTCGGTCTGCCGCCCAGTTTTTCCAAACTGTCTTTAACCATTCGCCAGGCAAACGGCATTACCTCGACTGGGACGGGAAATC
This sequence comes from Methylomicrobium sp., assembly GCA_007135635.1. Classification (GTDB taxonomy): domain Bacteria; phylum Pseudomonadota; class Gammaproteobacteria; order Methylococcales; family Methylomonadaceae; genus Methylotuvimicrobium. Next base: position 4,780 of record SLIO01000347.1, read on the forward strand.
GCTCGCCAATACGACCGACCAACTTGCTTTTATCGATTAGAACGACGAATTGGTCGGCTGCCTTCGCTAAAAGTTTTTCTCGCACTAGATCGTAACCCCGGCCTTTGAGCAGCGTTTTATCGAGGGTGACTTCATCGGCGCCGTCGACATAAAGATCGATTCGATCGGTTTGCTCGATCGACTGTAAGGGTAATCCCAATTCACGAGCCTTTATCGCGCTAACAACCGAACTTGCAATCACGATCACTTTTAAGTCTTCATTTTTATGGAGGCGAGACAACTCCCGAATAAAACAATCGGCTGTAGAGCCGGTCCCGAGTCCGACACGCATTCCGTCTTTAACCAACTTTGCGGCATGGATTGCCACCAATTCTTTATCATTCATTGCGACTCCCGGAAATAGACCTTTCGTAAATCAAGTTTCGATATTAGCTAAAGAGTGATTAAAAAAATTATTGCCCGCCCCCCATAAAATTATAAGCCACTCCTCCGACGACAACCACCCCAACCACGACCCAACCCAAGCGATCCATGTATTCGCGCAATCTGGCTTCGAGTTTTTCGCCGCCCGCCGCAATCAGTAACGACACCAGAAAAAAACGAGCGCCACGACCGACCGTCGATGCCAGCACAAATGGTAAAAAAACCATACTCATCACGCCGGCGGCTATCGTGAATACTTTATAAGGTATCGGTGAAAAGCCGGCAACCAACACCGCCCAAAAACCCCAATCGACAAACCACTGCCGAGCCAGCAAGAAACCGTCCCAATAATGTGAGGATTTTAACCAAGGTTCAAGTTGGTCAAACATAAAAAAACCGATCGCATACCCCAAGATACCACCCAATACCGAGAATACCGTTGTCCATAGCGCAAATTGGAAAGCTTGTTGGGGACGACCGAGTGCCATCGGCGCCAGCATAACATCGGGTGGGATCGGAAAAAAAGATGATTCGGCAAAACTCAAAGCGCAAAGATACTTTAAAGCATGCCGATGTCGAGACCATGATAGAGCCTTATCGTAAAGGGCTTGAAACATGTTTATTCCCTGCCCGACAAAAAAGGTACGAAATTGACCGATTCCAAAATTTCTACTTCGAACCCCGATTCAGTTCGGGTTATTCGCTGCAACTCTTGGCCGCCGGAATGGCCAATCGGAATCACCATCACGCC
>SLIO01000259.1 GCA_007135635.1 Methylomicrobium sp.
CCGTGAGCTGCTAAAAAAAGGCGGTCTGTCGGTCGATATCGAGCCCCGTCCCGGCGAGCAGCGTTCCTGGCCAGCCCCGAAAAACACGCCGCTCGGTCATGCCGTCGGACGAAAAACGCAGACCGTCATCGACGCCACGACCGGTTGGGGCCAGGATAGTTTGCATATTTTCAGAATGGGCTATCGTCTTCGTTGTATCGAACGTTCGCCAATCATGGTCGAGTTATTGCGAGATGCTTTTCGGCGTTTAGGCGAATTGGATTGGGTCAAAAATCTTTTCCTCGAATTACCCGAATTGCTTCCCGGCAATGCCATACAAATTCTCACCGAACTCGATGAAAATCCGGACTGTATCTATATCGATCCGATGTTTCCGCCGAAACGCAAAAAATCCGCACTGCCGAAAAAGTCGATGACGATTTTGCACGAACTGCTCGGCAATGATCCGGATAAAGACGAATTATTTTCCGCTGCGATGCAGGCAGCAGCGAAAAAAGTAGTCGTCAAAAGCCCCGACTATGCGCATCCGCTCGGTGGCAAACCGAGCCAGAGTTTTCAAGGCAAACTGTTGCGTTACGATGTATATATCAAAAGATAAAACTCAGGAGTAATCATGTCCAATTGGATAGATGTCGTCGATCAAGATGCTTTGGCCGACGGCGAACATGTCGTGGTTGATGTCGATGGTTCCGACGTCGCGATATTTAAATTAGATGGCGAATTTTTTGCGATTGAGGATGTTTGCACTCATGATGGCGCCGAAATTGCTAGCGGCGAACTCGACGGAGACGAAATTATTTGTCCGAGGCACGGCGCTCGGTTCTGCATCAAAACGGGCGAAGTCAAGTCCGCGCCTGCCTACGAAGACATCGCTTGTTTTCCTTTGCGTATCGAAAACCACCGCATTCAAGTTCGAGACGATCGTTGGGATTAGTCGTTCGATCGTTTTTCGTTTATGAATGAAATGCGCTAATCGTATATAATCTAATGTTTTTCCCTTGGCCGGCTCGATTGCTATCCAATCTTCGGCTAATGGTCTTTCGGCTTTATTAGATTATAAACATTCATGCAAGAAATTAATCCCATCAAAAATAAAATAGCTGACCTCAAAAGCCGCGGCGACGCGCTTAGGAGGTATCTTTGACTTCGATACCAAAAGCGAGCGACTGGTCGAAGTCCTGAAAGAACTCGAAGATCCAGCCATCTGGAACAATCCCGAACAGGCCCAAGCGATGGGTAAGGAACGGGTGCAACTCGAAAAAGTCGTCAATACGATCAACGAATTAGATCACGGCCTTGCCGATGCCGAAGAATTGCTCGAGATGGCGGTCGATGAGGACGACGAAGAAACCGTCGACACGGTCGCGAACGACCTCGATCAACTCGAACGAAACGTCGCCGAACTAGAATTTCGACGCATGTTCTCCGGGGAAATGGACGCGAATAATGCCTTTCTCGATATTCAGTCTGGTTCCGGCGGCACCGAGGCACAAGATTGGGCTTCGATGATCGAGCGCATGTATTTGCGCTGGGGCGAAGCGAAAGGTTTTAAGACCGAACTGATCGAAGAATCGCCCGGCGATGTCGCCGGCATCAAAAGCGCAACGATCAAATTCGAAGGCGAATACGCCTTCGGTTGGCTCCGTACCGAAACCGGCGTGCATCGATTGGTTAGAAAATCGCCGTTCGATTCCGGAAACCGCCGTCATACCTCATTTGCATCGGTGTTCGTATCGCCCGAAGTCGACGACGATATCGATATCGATATCAATCCGGCCGATCTGCGCATCGACGTCTATCGAGCCAGCGGGGCAGGCGGTCAGCACGTCAACAGGACCGAGTCGGCGGTGCGAATTACGCATGGTCCGAGCGGCATCGTCGTGCAATGTCAAAGCGACCGTTCGCAACACAAGAACAAGGATACTGCGATGAAGCAACTCAAGGCCAAGCTTTACGAGATGGAAATCATGAAACGCAGCGAACAACAGCAGGCGCTTGAAGATTCCAAATCCGATATCGGCTGGGGCAGTCAGATCCGTTCTTATGTCTTGGATCAATCGCGGATCAAGGATTTGCGCACGAACGTCGAAACCGGCAATACGCAAGCAGTGCTTGACGGCGAATTAGATCAATTTATCGAAGCGAGTTTAAAAAGCGGGTTATAAGTTAAAGGATTGAAGCTCAGCGCCAAACTATTGTTGGCACGAGTTAGAACCCTTATTAACCCTGGCTTTTTAAAATTTAAAATCTTAAATAACACCTTAAAATCATGTCCGAACTTTTGCAAGACGAACAAGAACAAATCAGACAACGCCGCGGCAAACTAACTGAAATCCGCGAACGCGGCATCGCTTTTCCAACCGACTTTCGACGCAATGTCGTGGTCGGCGAATTGCTGGCCAAATATGGCGAAAAGTCGAAAGAAGAGCTTGAATCCGAACCGATTCGCGTCAAGGTCGCCGGTCGCATGATGACACGCCGCATCATGGGCAAAGCCAGTTTCTGTCATATTCAAGACATGTCGGGCCAAATGCAGCTCTATGTTGCGCGCGATCACTTGACGGAAGGCTTTTATAACGACCAGTTCAAGAAATGGGATATCGGCGATATCCTCGGTGCCGAGGGTCTATTGTTCAAAACCAATGTCGGCGAATTGAGCATCAAAGTCGACGATATTCGTCTATTGACCAAAGCGCTCAGGCCCTTGCCGGAAAAATTCCACGGTATTGCAGATCAGGAAATCAAATACCGCCAGCGTTATCTCGACTTGATCATGAGCGAGCAATCGCGCAAGACCTTCCTGATTCGTTCAAAAATCGTCACGTATATTCGTGATTTTTTGGTGGCGCGCCAGTTTCTTGAAGTCGAAACACCGATGATGCAGACAATTCCCGGCGGTGCAACCGCGCGTCCGTTCAAGACGCATCACAATGCGCTGGATATGGAACTTTTTTTAAGGATTGCCCCGGAATTGTATTTAAAGCGTTTGATCGTCGGCGGTTTCGAACGCGTTTTCGAAATTAATCGCAACTTCCGAAATGAAGGACTGTCGACCCGGCACAATCCGGAATTCACGATGCTCGAATTCTATCAAGCATATGCCGAGTATCACGACTTAATGGATTTAACTGAAGAAATGGTACGCGGCATCGCACTCGAAGTACTCGGTCAAACACTGATTACTTATCAAGGCGAGCAATACGACTTCGGCAAACCTTTCGATCGCATGACCATAGTCGAATCGATTCTGCATTTCAATCCGGATTTGACCGCCGATGATTTGGCAACGCGCGAAGCGGCGGCGAAGGTGGCCGAAAACTTAAAAATTCCTGTCAAGGACAGCTACGGTCTCGGTAAGATTCAAATCGAAATCTTTGAAAAAACCGTCGAACATCGTTTGATGAACCCGACTTTCATTACCGCCTATCCGGTTGAAGTGTCGCCGTTAGCCAGGCGTAACGATAACGATCCGCATGTCACCGATCGCTTCGAATTTTTCGTGGGTGGGCGTGAAATTGCGAATGGTTTTACCGAGTTGAACGACGCCGAGGATCAGGCCGAACGTTTTCGTAAGCAGGTTGAGGAAAAAGAAGCTGGTGACGATGAAGCGATGCATTATGATGCCGATTACGTGACTGCATTGGAGCACGGTATGCCGCCGACGGCGGGCGAGGGCATAGGCATCGATCGCCTGGTGATGTTGTTTACCGACGCGCCTTCGATACGAGATGTATTGCTGTTTCCGCATCTTCGGCCTAAGAACTAAGGATTTGGTCATAAATAACCTCCCTATTTTATGGAGGGTACGTTGACTCGAGTGGCAGGTGTAGGCGTCAGGGCAGATTTTTGCTCCTCGGCAACTGCTCCTGCGTTGCCTTAATACACGCCATCCCTGGCGTAATGCAAAATCTGCATTCATGCCATCCTTGGCAATCAGTCGCCGCCATCAAGCCTACACGGACGTATTCACGGCGTCCTGTCAAGCGTGTCACTGTACCCTCGACAAACCTCAAAAATCCAGGAAGTTGTATATCGCGAAATCCTAAGCACGCAATCCGCCACCTATGTGTTTTTTCTAATGGCGGCGTTTTCCGACCTAAAAAGCGCCTGGTGACGCTGCTTTGAATAGCTGATTCTGTAGAGTCTGATCGGTTTCTTCGCGATGACAATCAAACCTGCGTGATTCATCGTCAAGTCGGGGCGTTTTATGCGACGATCTTATCGCTATTTATTGTGTTCGTGTTGCCGGGTTTCATTTATCATTACGACTTGAAAAAAGGATTTTATCGAGTAAAAAGGAAATGTAATTAACGAACCGCTTGAACCGAAGAGACCATCATGAATCAACTGGCTTTGCGCGAGGCGACTTACGAAGACTTGTTCGATCTACCCGAACATATCATCGGCGAAATCATCAATGGGCAGGTGATTACTCAACCGCGCCCGGCACCAAGACATGCCTTGGCCGCTTCGGTGATCAGCGACCAGTATATCAGTCCTTATCATCGAGGTAGGGGAGGGCCCGGCGGTTGGTGGATATTGTTCGAACCCGAATTACATTTGGGTCGAAATATTCTGGTTCCGGATTTGGCCGGTTGGCGGCGCGAACGCATGCCGCAACTGCCCGAAGAGGCTTATTTCAGTATCGCTCCCGACTGGATTTGCGAAGTGATTTCGTCCGGAACTTCGCGCATCGATCGCGCCGTCAAGATGCCGATTTATGCGGCATGCGAGGTATCGTGGCTATGGCTGGTCGATCCGGGGCCAAAAACGCTTGAAGTCTATCGTTTGCTGGAAGGGCATTGGTTACTTGAGCATACCTGGCAGAATGACGATATGGTTATGGCGCCGCCTTTTGACGAAGTTGAACTGGCCCTGGCGGACTTATGGGCTCCTTGATGGTCACTCGCGGGCTTTCGTATGAATAAAAAACTTCTTATCGGTGCAACGCTATATACCTTGTTCGTCGTCTATGGCAGTTTGGTTCCGCTCGATTACCGGCCAATGCCTCTCGACGTTGCTTTGGAAAAATTCCGCAATATTCGTTATCTCAATCTAGGCATAGAATCGCGTGCGGACTGGGTTGCGAATATTCTGCTTTACATACCGCTGGCTTACTTGTGGGCGGCTGGTTTTGGCGGTCAATTTCGCGGATACACCAGGCTACTGGTTGCGGTGCCGGTTTTGCTGTTTTGTTGGGCTTTGGCTGTTTCGATCGAGTTTGCTCAGTTATTTTTCCCACCCCGTACCGTTTCGATCAACGATTTGATCGCCGAGGCAATGGGCTCGGCCATTGGCGTAGGACTTTGGTTATTTTCAGGCGATTATTTCCGCCGTTTATCTCGTCATCTCTCTCTTGGTAATTTTCTATCGATCAAAGCGGCGATTATTTTCTATATCGCCTTCTATTTTGCCTTAAGTTTTTTTCCGTTCGATTTTGTGATTTCCCATCAAGAGCTTGACGCTCGGCTGGCTTCCGGCAATCACAGCCTGTTTATGTCCATCGATACCTGCCGCGCCGATGGTATTCGCTGTGTAGTCAAACTCGGGGCAGAAATAGCCGTATTGATTCCGTTAGGAATTTTACTCTGTTTATTGCCTTATATTTCGCACCCCAAACTGGTTTGCATTTTGACCGGTTTTTTTATCGGTTTGTTTGTCGAAATAGGTCAATTATTTCTGGCGTCTGGTGTGGCGCAAGGCATTTCGGTGCTAACACGCATGACGGGATTGGGGGTAGGCGCGTTCGTGTTTGCCTTTTTTTCCAAGCATGACAAGAGCTATTGGATTTCTTGGATAAAACCCGTACTGTTGATTGTTTTACCGGTGCATATTTTTTTAGTGGCCGCGCTGAACGGCTGGATCGGCGGGAATTGGATCGATCTTGAAAAGGCGCTTGAAAAACTCGAAACAATTCAGTTTTTACCGTTTTACTA
>SLIO01000238.1 GCA_007135635.1 Methylomicrobium sp.
AGCATTTTTCTGCCCTGCATCGCCTAAAGCGCCTACTGTTGGTGCCCTAATACACGCCATCCATGGCGTAATGCAAAATCTGCATTCATGCCATCCTTGGCAATCAGTCACCGCCGTCAAGCCTACATGGAAGTATTTACGGCGTCCTGTCAGGCGAGTAATCGTACCCTCTTCCACGCTAAGTGTATTGGAAAGCAATCATTGACTATTTCCTAAATAATTTACTTAGGAAATAGAAACGTTTCAACTGCTAACGCGAACATAGCCTTTTTTAAAGGTGAGGCAAATAAGCAACCATAAAGCTTCTATTATTCAACCATAAAGCTTCTATTATTAAAGGATCTACAAGGAAAAACTATGCAACCATCGGCAACAAAAGTTTGTGTCATTGGACTTGGCTACATTGGATTGCCTACCGCGTCGTTATTAGGAACCAAGGGCTTTGAGGTCTTTGGAGTCGATACTTCCGAGCATGTTGTCAATACCATTAACCAAGGCAAGATTCATATCGTCGAACCCGATCTCGATATTTTGGTCAAATCGGCCGTACAGTCGGGAAACCTGAAGGCCGGCTTGCAGCCGCAAGAGGCCGATGTTTTTATCCTCGCGGTACCGACACCTTTCAAAGACGACCATATTCCCGATCTATCCTATGTTGAAGCCGCTACGCGAATTATCGCGCCTTTTGTAAAGCCTGGGAACATCGTCATTTTGGAATCGACCAGCCCGGTTGGCACTACCGACGACATCGTCGCAAAAATATTAAGTGAAGAAGGCCATGATGTCGGAAGGGACGTTTATGTCGCGCATTGTCCGGAACGTGTGTTACCGGGACGGATCTTGACGGAATTAGTAGAAAATGACCGCATTGTCGGCGGGATTAACGAAATTTCGACCGAAAAAGTTGTCGAGTTTTATCGAGCCTTCGTGCGCGGAGAGATTTTGGCAACTGACGCCAAAACCGCAGAGCTTAGCAAGCTGAGCGAAAATTCATTTAGGGATGTCAATATCGCATTTGCTAACGAATTATCGCTGATATGCGATCAGGAAAATATCAACGTTTGGGAATTGATCAAACTGGCGAATCGTCATCCGCGAGTAAATATATTGCAACCAGGGCCCGGCGTCGGTGGGCATTGTATTGCCGTGGACCCTTGGTTTATTGTGGCGAGGTCACCGGATCATGCCAGACTGATTAAAACCGCTCGCGAAGTGAACGATGCCAAACCGCATTGGGTCATCGATAAAGTCAAAGTCAGTGCCGATAAATTCAAAAATCCGGTTATCGGCTGTTTAGGCTTGGCTTTTAAAGCCGATGTCGACGATTTACGGGAATCGCCGGCTTTGGATATCGTTAAAGAAATTCGAAAGCAAGGCATCGGCGAGGTACTGGTTGCCGAACCCAACTTAACGGAACACAAAGAATTTGCATTGTTGCCTTATCAAGAAGTCATCAAGCAGTCCGATATCGTGCTGTTGTTGGTCGATCATAAACCGTTTAAGTCGCTGAAGGCAGCTGATCTCAAGGAGAAAATTTTGATCGATACACGCGGCGTGATTCAATAGTTTGGGGGGCGATTCGGGAAACTAATCGATGCGGTTTTCCGAGTTATGCATTATAAGCAATATCTAGCACCATATAGCGTACCGCTTGATTGGCGATGTTGATGACGACTTCATCGTCGAATGTCTTTTTCAATAAGACCTTGGCTAATGGTGAATCCAGGCTGATGTAGTGTTTTGCAGGATCGAGCTCGTCTGCGCCGACGATCCGGTATTTGACAGCCTTTCCTTCGGCGTTTTCTAGCGTTACCCAGGCACCGAAATAAATGCGGTCTTGATCGTTCGGTGCTTGATCGACCACTTTTAGAATCGGCAAGCGTTTTTGCAAATAATGAATACGCTTGTCGATACCGCGCAATTCTTTTTTTCGATAGATATATTCGGCATTTTCCGAACGATCGCCTTCCGCGGCTGCGGCGGCAAGGGCTTCAGTCACATCCTTACGTCTTTCCCATAGCTTTCTGAGTTCATGTTCTAAGGCTTGATAGCCATGGCGGGTGATGTAGGGAGATGATTTAGGTTGTGGGGGTCTCCAGCGGCTCATGATCAGTCCGGTAATGAAATTAATTATGAAGATTTTCAGACAAACGAGCGTCAATTTTATATCATAAACAACCCTTCATTAATGAATTAAAGGTTTTATTATGCAAGTTGCTGACAATATGGCAGTTTCGATCCACTACACATTAACCAACTCGGCAGGCGAGCAACTCGATAGCTCTATAGGCAGTGACGAGTTGGTTTATCTTCATGGCAGCGGCAATATCATCCCCGGTTTGGAAAATGCGTTACAAGGTAAGTCGGTCGGGGACAAGTTCCAAGTTGCTATCGCTCCCGAAGACGGATATGGCGAATATTTTCAAGAGATGGTGCAGGTTATCCCTCGCAAGATGTTCGAAGGCGTCGATAACGTGGAAGTCGGTATGCAGTTTCATGCCGATGTCAGTTCAGGTCCCGGTATTGTCACCGTTATTAAAGTCGAAGGCGACGAAGTGACGATAGACGGCAATCATCCCCTAGCCGGAGAGTCGCTGAATTTCGATGTTGAAGTCACCGATATCAGAGCAGCGACCGAGGATGAATTGGCTCATGGCCATATCCATGGCGTTGGCGGCGTAGACCACTAAGCCGAGCGTATTCAAATTTTTACGAGGGCCGAATGAGTTGCTAGGATTAGGACCTCAAGGCCTAAAGCTATCAGTCGCGGGCAATAGCAACGCAAAAGTTCCATCTTTTATCATTATGATGACGCTCAAATCTGTGACGCATTTTAGATCCATACGCTATTTTTTAGCGCTCGCGCTGTTGATCGCAGGGCCGGTTTGCTCTGAGACCTCGCTATGGCGGGTTAGTAAAGGTGATGCCGAATTGTTTATCGGCGGTACTATTCATCTACTGAGTGCCTCGGATTTTCCGTTACCCGAAGCGTTTGAACGGATTTATCGAAAAGCCGACAAATTAGTGTTGGAGGTCGATTTAGCCGGCCTATCCGGGCAGGAAGCGCAAATAGCCCTGATACAACGTTTGCAGTATGTTGACGGTACGACATTGCGTGATGAGCTTAGCGCCGAGACTTATGCCGAATTGGAGCGCTATTGTCTACATGCGGGCATACCGATTGAATCGATACAGAACTTGATGCCGTCTTTGGCCGCGATTAGCTTGATGATGTTTGAGTTACATCGTTTAGGTTTAGCCGAAGCCGGTGTCGATCATTTTTTCAGCGCGAAAGCCCAGGCTGATAATAAATCGGTCGGTGCTTTGGAGTCGTTAGAGACGCAAATATTTGTGCTGGAGCAGATGGGGCGTGAACAGGAGAATGAGCTCATATTGTCCACGCTAAGAGAAATTCAAGAGCTCCCCGCGTTACTGAGTGGGCTCAAGTCCGCATGGCGTTCAGGCGATCTTGATACATTGGATAAATTAGGAATTGCGCCGATGCGCAGCGACTACCCTAGCTTATATCGCGAGCTACTGGTTAATCGCAATAATGCTTGGGTGCCTAAGATTGAGGCGATGCTAAGCACTCCCGAGCGAGAGTTGATTTTGGTAGGCGTCTTGCATTTAGCCGGGCAAGAAGGTGTTTTGCGGCAATTATGTGAGCGGGGTTATGGTGTCGAACGTTACCGGTCCTTTACTGCTAACGATCATGAAGATGCTTTCATCGTCCCGGAGAATGAAAGTACTTGGCGTGAGCTAGGATGCGGTAAATCGCTGGATAGGATGCCGTAATACGTCCATAAAGGCTATCTGATCGATACGACAGAGAGTGTGAGCTCACACACCTTAATTCACGAAGATGATCAAATATAATCCAATAGCCTAGGAATGGGCGGGTACATATTTTGCTTGATGCCAAGGATGGCGTGAAGGAGGGCACCAACAGTAGGCGCTTTAGGCGACGCAGGACAGAAAATACTCCTACATTTTCTGTATTCAAACCATCGGTGTAAACTAGCCGTTGCCGAGGAGCAAAAATCCGTTCTACTGCCGGCATCCTCGCCAAGCAAGCCCTTCACCTTTTTTGCCCTCCCCCAAAAAAATGGCTATGTTTGCGTTAATAGTTGAATTTGAACTTTCCACTTGTCCTTGGTCTCATTGATAAGGGTGTATTGTTATGAAAACCAAAGCCTATCATGAGTGGTTACAAGGGCTAGAGCAGCTGACTCGAAATCAACGCAAAGCAGTGTTCATTCACTTAAATGCGGATGTGTCTGGCGCAGCCCTTGCTAACGAACTTGAGAGAAATCAAGGCAATGCGTGCCCGCATTGCCAAAGCGACCGTTTGGGTCGCTGGGGTTATCAATCCGGCTTACCGCGTTTTCGGTGCCGAGATTGTGGAAAATGCTTCAATGCGCTAACCGGCACGATGCTGGCGAGACTCCGGCATAAAGAGCGTTGGCTCGATTACAGCCAAGCCTTAATCGAAGGACTTACCGTACGAGCCGCAGCAGAGCGATGCAGTATAAACAAAACCACCAGTTTTCGCTGGCGACATCGATTCCTCGACGAGATAGCGGACCTCAAGGCGGATAACCTAGCTGGCATAGTCGAGGCTGACGAAACCTATTTTCCTTTATCTTTCAAAGGATCAAGACAGATGCCAAGACCGCCTCACCGCAGGGGTCATGCAACCCATCAACGGGGAACAGGCGACAATCAGGTTCCGGTTTTGGTGTTACGCGATCGCCATGGCGCTACCACGGATTTCAAACTAACAGCCGCCACTCAAGCCGAAGAGACCCCCATTATTTCTCAAGTCGTCGCTTCCGATGCGGTGCTTTGTACTGATGGCGGTGCCAGTCTCAAAGGAGCGGCCCGGCAAGCGGGCATTGATCATCGTGCCTTGAATCAATCAGCAGGCGTTCGAGTGTTAGCGGGGGTATATCACATCCAAAACGTCAATGCTTATGACAGCCGGCTTAAGACCTGGATGCGACGGTTTCATGGGGTAGCAACCAAGTATCTTGAGAACTATCTAGGTTGGCGTCGAGGATTGGAGCGCTGGGGCAACCAAATCTCGCCACAGCTGATTTTACAAGCCGCTATGGGGCGTTCAGGAGATTTTCGACTGTTAACGCAAACATAGCCTTTTTTAAGGCATGGCCGAATGCGCCGCGCCAGGCGGAACCGGGAAAGGCGGGCAAGCGAATCGGTTGTTCGGTTTCAAAGTAAAACCGATATTGGTTGAACGGAATAGTGATCGTTGTTGGCTGCATAATTAACCTCCTTGTTTTTTAGTGTAATGAATCTAACGGCTTTTGCCCGCTTCGGCAAGCTTTTCAGGTTGGTTTATTTTCATTTCCATATTCATTGCGCAACCGACAGGTCTTTGTTCAGAAGAAAACCGGTTTTTCCTTCCTTGTCCAATAAGGATACCGAAAGCACTTCGCTTTATCCCGGCAACGAATTTCCTCTGCAGAAACTCCTATTTTCCGCATTTCGTCTTGATTGTACTTTCTCGCACTTATTGTCGATAGTTATTGAAATGCAATGGCGAATTGCCTATGCTCCGCAAGCGGAGTTTGAAATAACTTCGTATTTCATAACGCTCGACTCGATTCACGGCACATCAACAACGATATTGCCCTATAAGCCCAGGTCTAATCAGTCACTAGCCCTCATACCGGGACGATGTGCTTAAACAAAAACAAAAAGGAAGCACTATGAAAATTGGTATCCCTAAAGAAATACACGAAGGTGAAAAGCGCGTCGCAACGACGCCCGAGGCCGCCGAAAAAATCATCAAGCTCGGTTTTTCGGTCGCGGTCGAATCCGGCGCGGGTCTCGGCGCCGATATTTCGGATGAAGCCTATCGAAAAGCCGGCGTCGAGATTATCGACGGCCCCGA
>SLIO01000431.1 GCA_007135635.1 Methylomicrobium sp.
CGAACAAGTAGCCGGCGAGGTTTTTATTCCGTTGACGGTAGGCGGCGGCATTAGAACGCTCGACGATATCCGACGCATGCTGAATGCCGGCGCCGATAAAGTTGGTATCAATAGTGCGGCGGTAAGCAATCCTGATTTTGTGCGTGAAGCGGCTGCGCGATTCGGTTCGCAGTGTATCGTCGTCGCGATCGACGCTAAAAAAGTCAGCGAAGCGGGACAACCCGATCGTTGGGAAATATTTACTCATGGCGGCCGTAAGCCGACCGGCATCGATGCGGTTGAGTGGGCTAAAAAAATGACCAATTACGGTGCCGGCGAAATTTTGTTGACCAGCATGGATAGGGACGGAACTCGCGAAGGTTTTGATTTGGCTTTGACTCGCGCGGTCAGCGAGGCCGTGGCCGTGCCGGTGATTGCTTCGGGTGGGGTCGGTAATTTGGACCACTTGGCTGCCGGTATTCTTGAAGGCAAGGCCGATGCGGTCTTGGCGGCAAGTATTTTTCATTTTGCCGAATATACTGTGCAACAAGCTAAGGAGCACATGGCGGCAAAAGGAATCGAGGTGCGTTTGTCATGAGTGAAATATGGCTGGATGAAATTAGCTGGACGAGTGACGGCTTAGTTCCGGTCATTGCGCAGCAAGCCGATAGCGGCAAGGTGATGATGTTTGCCTGGATGAACCGCGAATCGCTGGCGTTGACGGTCAGCGAAGGCTATGCGGTGTATTGGTCGCGTTCCCGTAACCGATTATGGCGCAAAGGCGAGGAATCGGGGCATCGGCAAAAAGTGCTCGGGGTTTATCTGGATTGCGATGAAGATGTTATTTTGCTGAAAATTGAACAGCAGGGCGGAATCGCTTGTCATACCGGCCGTGAAAGCTGTTTTTATCGAACCTTGAAAGACGAACAATGGCAGGCGTCTGAACCGGTTTTGAAAGACCCTAAAACGATCTATAAAAAATGAATGAAGTATTGCAAGAGCTGGCTACAATTCTGGAGCAACGTAAAGAGGAGTCGGCCGACAAGTCTTACGTCGCAAGCCTGTATGCGAAAGGTTTGGATAGTATTTTAAAAAAGATAGGCGAAGAGGCGACGGAAACGGTCATGGCCGCAAAGGATGGCGATAAAGAAAAAATCGTTTACGAAACAGCCGATCTTTGGTTTCACAGCATGGTGATGTTGGCGCATCAAGGACTAGGGCCAAATGATGTATTGCAAGAGCTGCAACGCCGTTTCGGACTGTCCGGACTCGAGGAAAAAGCGAGCCGGGGGAAATAGAGAAGGGTCAATAGTGAATAGTCAATGGATGGCGGAAAGCCATGTTTATTAGCGGGTTTATTGTATTCTTTGTTTAAGCTTATTCTGCTCTTTAGGCCGATGTATAAACACAAAAGCTAAAGTACGAACTCAATTTACGATTTTCCATTTACTATTCACCATCTATCATTCACTATTAACTAAACAACCGGAGTTAAAAAATGGGCATGAGTGTCACGCAATTGTTGATTATTTTGGTGATTGTGATCGTTTTGTTCGGTACCAAGCGCTTGCGCAATATCGGTTCGGATTTGGGCGGTGCGATCAAAAGTTTTCGTTCGGCGGTAAAAGACGGCGAGGAAGGTAAGCAACTGGCCGAGGATGACAGCGACAAGTCAAAAGAAAAAACGCCGTCGGAACAGGACAAAGTTTAAATTATGTTCGATGTCGGTTTTTGGGAGTTGATTCTGATCGGTTTGGTTAGCTTATTGGTCATAGGACCGGAAAGGTTGCCGAAAGCCGCCAGGATTGCCGGGTTTTGGGTGGGAAAATTACGTAATACCGTTGCCTCGGTGAAAGCGGAAATCAAACAGGAATTACAAGCCGAGGAAATTCGTCAAGTGCTGAAAGAGCAATCGGCGTTCGATGAGGTACAAAAAACCTTGGATGAAACCAAGGAAGCGGCACACTCGATTCAATCCAGCATTGAATCGGCTTCGGAAGATCAAAGCAAACCCAAGTAAATCCTATGAGCCGCGATAATTTTGACGAAACGCAAGAACAGCCGTTTATTTCTCATTTAATCGAATTGCGAAATCGGCTACTCAAAGTCGTTTTGTCGGTTTTGGTTGTGTTTCTCGGATTGGCGTCTTATGCCAACGAAATCTATAGTTATTTGGCGGGGCCGTTATTAGCGCACTTGCCGGAAAACAGTACGATGATCGCGATTGATGTCGCATCGCCGTTTTTCACCCCCTTCAAGTTAGCCTTGGTGCTGTCGGTTTTTATCGCGGTACCGATCATTCTGTATCAATTTTGGGCTTTTGTCGCTCCGGGACTCTATAGAAACGAGCGGCGCATGATTTTTCCGCTCTTGATTGCGAGCACCTTTCTATTCTATTTAGGCGTCGTGTTTGCCTATTTTGTAGTCTTTCCATTGATATTCGGTTTCTTGACCGCGGCCGCGCCGGCCGGCGTCGCGGTAATGACCGATATTGCCAAATATCTCGATTTTGTGCTGACCTTGTTTTTTGCCTTTGGCTTGGCTTTCGAGGTGCCGATTTTTACGATCGTTTTGGTCTGGACCGGCCTGATTACGCCAAAAGCCTTGGCTGAAAAACGTCCTTATGTGATTGTCGGCGCTTTTATCATCGGTATGTTTTTAACCCCGCCCGATGCAATATCTCAGACTTTGTTGGCCATTCCGATGTGGCTTTTGTTTGAGCTCGGTCTGTTGTTTTCCCGTTTATTCGTGCGTAAGCCGGCCAAAGCGTTATCGGGTCAATTACAGAATTTAAATGATAGTGACAAAAATTAACGCTTGTCCTATGTTTACACCTTTCGCACTTCAAATTTCGGCATTAGCCTATGGAGGTGCCGGGGTGTTCGGCAAAGGCTTTGATAGCATGGATGCTATCATAGAGCCTACATGGACGTATTTACGGCGTCCTTTGACGGGCACCCCGGCACCGAAATTTGACAAGCAAAGGGTATAGATCAGTGTCGGGTCGGTGCTAAAGCACCGGTTTTGATCAATAAATCTCGGATTTTTTCAGCGAGCTTTCTGTAGTCGGCAGGATTTAGATGAATCGGATCCGATTTATATTCGGGTCGGCTCAGTAATTCAGGTAGCGTAATAAGATCCGCCGGAATGGCGTGTTGTGCACCCGCTTGACTGATCTCTCTCGGAAGGCCTTCGTTGATGACTTCGCAACCGATCAATTCGGAATGATACGCGAGGATAGTCGTTACCGTCAGGTGCGAACCATAAGTGAAGTTATCGCCGAATGCGAGAATAACGGCATTCTTGGGCAGCTCGGGAAGAGTGGGTGGCGATTCGCTACAAGCGTTGATTAATAATATAAATCCGATGAGTAGGATTTTATTCATAAGCGATGAGGGGCATCCGTGCTTAAAAATGTATTGATTACCGGTGGCGCCAAGCGAATCGGCGCGGCTTGTGCGAGGCTGTTGCATGAAAGCGACTTTAATATTTTGTTGCATTATAGATCATCGGAGCGTAATGCTCTGGAGCTATGCGACCAGTTGAACGGCATTCGGCCCGATTCTGCACGGACGGTTAAGGCGGATTTGGCGATAAGAGCTGAATTGTTATCGTTGGCCGATTATGCGAAGACTGCCTGGGGCGGTATCGATGCCTTGGTCAATAATGCGTCTTCGTTTTATCCGACCGGAATCGACCAAGTTTCCGAGCATGACTGGGATGATTTGATCGGCAGTAATCTGAAAGCGCCGTTTTTTTTAACGCAAGCCTTATTAAAGGAGCTTTCGGCAAGGCGCGGTTGTGTAATCAATATTACCGATATTCATGCCGAACGGGGGCTCAAAGGTTATCCGGTTTATAGTATAGCCAAGGCCGGATTAGTAGCGATGACCCGCGTTATGGCCAAGGAGCTCGGGCCCGATATCAGGGTTAACGCGGTTTCGCCCGGGGCAATTTTATGGCCGGAACAGGATATGTCGGAATCGGTTAAACAAGAGATTGTCGAACGAATTGCGCTAAAACGCAGTGGCGTGCCCGATGATATTGCGCGCGCGGTGCGGTTTTTAATTAAAGAAGCCGATTATATTACCGGCCAAGTCATTGCGGTCGATGGGGGTAGAACATTATTTTGCTAAATGGAACTACAGTGAGCAGTGAGTGGAGATAGACGAAGATACTATATTTTCGGCTTCTAATGGTTTAATTGCTGTATTTTCTTAGGGTCTTGAGGGTTTTGTAAGCGTATTTTGCATCTTTTCCTAAATAACGGTGGAGCAAAGCAAGCAGTCCGTAAATCAGCCAAACTTGTTTTGCGAAAGAAAGTGTATTGCTCCAAGTTGAATCGGGTGCTAACTTTCGGTAGGATTCGATGGCTTCTAGTATCATAGCCCGATCATCGGCCAGGTATCGATGTAAGCTATGGAAATAAAGCAAGGCATCGCGCATCATGCATTGAGCCGGAGTCAGTATGCAGCCCGGATCTTCCTCGAAATCTAAAAAACCGAAGGATTGGCCATCGTACGCCATGTCTCTGAGAGCGGGGCGGCCGTGCCAGAGCCCTTGACTATGAAGTAATGCCAATTGTTCGGAGGCCTGTTTGACGATAGTGCGTTTATCTTCCCGCGAAACTTTGGGGTCTCTAATCCAACCTGTCAATGGGCTGCCGATATCGTTAAGCATGATCCAGTCCTCGCCTTCGGCAACGATTTGAGGAACGCTGACGCCTAAAGCCGCAAGCTTTCTCAAGCGGCTAGCCTCGGCTTTCAATGCCTCGGGTCCTCCGGTTGCGACGGTGGGTTTCAGTAAGGGATTGCGGCTCAGTATCGCGACAACTGCTCCTAGCCAGTGCCAAATTCTAAGGTGAGCAATCTGGCTCTGTTTAATCCAATAAGCTTGTTGCTGATAAACAAGCTTGAAGGTCCTCGCGCCGGCGTGTTTTTGTATCATTTTTGTAGCCAATTGGTTTAAATCGGCGCTCAATGACTCGTTGGATGTCTGAAGTTGGCGGACTAATGGAGAGATCCTTGATGTCATCGTTATTTAAAGGTGTTGATTATGAATGAACTATTCAGGTTGCAACGAGATAGTTGATGGGTCAATGTTAGTAAAGAAAAGGCTAAGTCAACTGTAGTCTAAATTCTGATAAAGTCTTGCAAAGCTCGAAATACAGATTTTTCTTAAGAAGTTAATTAGATTGGATTCGCGTTTGATTGACATCGCTTTTGTCTAGATTTTGCCATAATTCTTTATAACGTAATCGGCTAATCGGATGTTTGCTGTCCGGCGCAATTTCAGCAAGCGGCTCCAGAACGAAAGCGTATTGTTCGATTTCTTTACGAGGGATTTGCAATCGGCCATCTTCGATAATTAGATCATCGTATAACAGTAAATCAAGATCTAGTGTTCGCGCGGAAAATTTTTTACTCTCGCGAATTCGGCCATGTTCCAGTTCGATTTTTTTGAGTATCTTGGCTACGTTTTTGACATCGAGATCGGTGTCGAAACCAATGACAAGATTGTAAAAATTATCGCCGCTAAAGCCGACCGCCTCAGATTCGTAAGTGCTGGAAATGATCAGTTCGCCGAAATGATTTTTGAGCGCACGTAGGCTTGAAGGAATATTGGTTTCCCGGTCGATATTGCTGCCTATGCTGATGTAGCATCGCGCCATGATTTATTTTTCACCTCGTTCGATGATAATGCCGACATCGCTGGCTCCGCGAATGGCGCCTTTTTTGTTTAATACGATTTTTACCCATGGTACATGAAATTCGCTTTGTATCAGTTTAGCAATTTCTTCGATTAATTTTTCGACTAGAAAAAATTCGCTCGCTTCGACAAACGAGATAATGCGTTTGGAAACGGACTTATAGTCGAGGGCATGTTTGATATCATCGGTTTCGGCTGCTTTGCTGATATCGAAGGCCATTTGTA
>SLIO01000083.1 GCA_007135635.1 Methylomicrobium sp.
AGCGCCCTTCGGTCGCATGGCGTTACCATGAAACAGTCGCTGTTTGACGTAATTTTTTGTATTTTTATATCTTGGCAAGTCATTGATTTTAAATATACAAAAAAGCTGTTTCTTGAGAGCCTGTCGAAGGACGAACGGATTGACTTTGAGCAGCGTTCTTGTCCTTTTGTTGCTTACCCACTGAATTTCACATAGAGCCCCTTGATTATAGCCCGACAAGTTAAAACATCCTTTCCCAAGATCTCTGAAACCGCTATAGTTGACGCCTTATCACCCCCCTTTTTAATTTCTGATTATTGAGAGTTTTTATGTCTTTAAAATTCGGCATGGTCATGGACCCGATCGATCGCATCAACATCAAGAAAGATACGAGCTTTGCAATGCTCCTTGAAGCTCAGAGCAGGGGGTGGGATTTACACTATATGGAACTTAATGATCTTTATATGCGTAACGGCCGCGCCTATGCGCGCACTCGTTTACTGGAGGTTCAACGAAACCCGGAGCGCTGGCATCAGTTTTTTGGCGAACAAGACATCGCCTTGGACCAGCTCGATGTCATCATGATGCGCAAAGACCCGCCTTTCGATCAAGAGTACATCTATGCGACCTATCTACTCGAGCGGGCTGAAGATCTCGGCGCTTATGTGATCAACAAACCGCAGTCCTTGCGTGACGCCAATGAAAAACTGTTTACCGCATGGTTTCCGCAATGCTGCGCAGAAACCTTGGTTGCCCGCGAGCCGAAACGAATCCGCGAGTTTTTGGCTGAACAAGGTGAAATTATTTTAAAACCGCTGGACGGCATGGGCGGTACGTCGATTTTTCATTTGCGCCAGGACGATCCAAATTTAAGTGTCATTTTGGAAACCATGACGCAATATAATTGTCGGTATGTCATGGCGCAAAGATATCTACCCGAGATTAAAAACGGTGATAAGCGTATTCTGATCGTCGATGGCGAGGCGATACCTTACGCTTTGGCTAGAATTCCGGCTCAGGGAGAAACTCGTGGCAACCTAGCTGCCGGCGGTAATGCAGAAGGCCGCGTACTAACCGCTCGGGACTCTTGGATTGCCAAGCAAATCGGGCCGACCTTACGAGAAAAAGGTTTAATTTTTGTCGGAATCGACGTCATCGGCGATTATCTAACCGAAATCAACGTCACTAGTCCGACTTGCGTACAAGAACTGGATAAGCAATTCGGCCTGAACATCGCCGGCGAGTTGATGGATCATATTGAATTAAAACTTCGTTGAATTCATTTTCGAAACCGAACAAAAATTTTCAAAATGTCCGCGCTCAGACGTTATTTTTTCTCAACCAAGCCCTCTCTCAGAGACCGCGCCTCAGATGGCAATCTTTCCTGCATTTTATGCCCCGGCGACCGAATTTCGACAATTCGTATCGAAATAAGAGAAGGGGGTTAATAGGTCATAAGCGCCAACTTAAGCATCTAAGTGATTGATTAAGCAGTAGGATGGGTAGTAGCGAAACGGAAATCCATCATTTTTGGCTACACTCTTATTTTTCAACTATGAATCAATGTATTGCGCCTTAAGTTGGCACTTATCGATTAATAGGTTGTGTCCAAAATTATAGGAAGAGGTCAGAATACCCCTTTTAAGCTAAAGTTTGTATTTTAATGAAACTAATTTCGGTTTTTATTTAGTCTTTAACAATCAAAAGATTATGACAACTTCGAACGTTTTTTTAGGTAGAGTATCCAATACATCGGAAAACGATGCATTATTGATCACGATATTTATTGCCGCGTTACTTCATATTGGAGTCATCCTAGGCATCAATTTTTCAATGCCTAAACAGGAAGAAACCCATCGTGCAATCGAGATCACGTTAGCCACGACGCCGGCACAAAAAGCGCCAAAACAGGCCAGTTTTCTAGCCCAGGAAAATCAAATCGGCGCCGGCAAACAAAAAACCAAGCCGGAACCTCCCAAGCAAAAACTGCCCAGCCGCGGGACCATGCCTAACAAACAACCGCAAAGCAAACCGGTGCAACGTCAAGTTGCAGCCCCAAAACGAATAATCAGCACGATTCGCCCCGCCGAAACAAAAGCGCCTCCCGCACAGGCTAAAGTCCCGGTTGAACCGCAAAGCAAACCGGTTCCGAAAATAACCGCCGCGGCGTTGCAACAGCAAATTGCACAGCTAGGCACCGAAGTCCGTCAACAGCAACTCAGCGCCGACATAAGTAAGATCAAGCATGTCAATGCTGTAAGTACCCATAAATATGTTGCCTCGCAATATGAGATGGATTGGAAAAAAAAGGTGGAAGCAACCGGGAACCTTAATTATCCTGAAGTCGCCCGTAAAAAAAATTTCTTCGGTACGTTGACGATGGAAGTCGGCATCAAACCGGACGGCACGATATATAATATTCGAATCAAAAGTTCTTCAGGCAATACAACTTTAGACGAAGCAGCCAAGAGAATCGTTCGTTTAAGCGCTCCGTTTCCGCCATTGCCGCAAGAATTGCTCAAGGAGTTGGATGTTTTAGTGATTACCCGGGTTTGGAAGTTTTCGGACGAATCGGGAATGTCAGCACGTTAACTCATTAACTCGCGCAGCCATGAACACACTTACCGATATGACCGATACAACTTATTTAAACAATCAATTTCTGATAGCGATGCCCAATCTGACCGATCCGGGTTTTTTTCATACCGTGACCTACTTGTGTCAACACAATGAAGACGGGGCCTTGGGAATCGTCATTAATCGGCAGATCGACATGAAGTTGGGTGACATCTTTAAACAAATGCAAATCAACGTGACCTTTCCGGCCGCTGCGGAAGCTCCGGTATTTTTTGGCGGACCGGTACAACAGGAACGAGGCTTCGTGATCCACAATCCATGCGGAAGATGGGATTCGTCGATCACGATATCCGATGAAATCGCACTAACGACGTCGCGCGACATTCTCGAAGCCATCGCTATCGGCGAAGGCCCTACACAATACTTAGTTGCCTTGGGTTATGCCGGCTGGGGCGAAGGCCAATTGGAGCAAGAAATCGTCAATAATGCTTGGTTGAATACGCCTAGCGGCAATAACATCATCTTCAATACACCGGTCAATCAACGCTGGCAAGCCGCCGCTCATCAAATCGGCATCGACATCAATCAATTAACCGCTCCGGCTGGACATGGCTAAACAAGATCCGCTCTCGCCTCGCAATAACGATACGTTTATCGGTTTCGATTTTGGTAATAAAAAGATCGGTGTGGCGGTCGGTCAAACCACGACCGGCACGGCCAACGCCCTGTCGACTTTACGCTCGGTCAATCAAGCACCGGATTGGACGGCAATCGGCCGGCTTATCCAAGAATGGCAGCCGGCCGGCTTAGTCGTCGGTATTTCCCGGCAGAGCGATGGCCAGGATAATCCGATTACCCCGCGTATGCTCAAATTTTGCCGGCAATTGGAAGGACGCTTTCAACTACCGGTTTTTCAGCAGGATGAAACCCTGACGACTTTTGAAGCCAAACAAATGCTATACGATGACGTGCGAGTCAGCGCCGGCAAGCTCTGGGAAGTGCAAGATCGGCTTGCCGCACAGCTCATATTACAAACATGGCTCAATAACAATAACCCCGACATATGACCCCTCAAGAACTCGATATTCCTGAATTATTGACTCGGCTGGAGTCTGCTATCGGCAACATTATCACTACCCGAAATCTTGTAAATCCGCTGATGATCGGTATTCGCACCGGCGGGGTTTGGGTTGCTGAACGCTTGCATCAACGCTTGAACCTAACCGAGCCGCTGGGACTCTTGGACATCACGTTTTATCGTGACGATTTTTCACAAATCGGCGTGCATCCGAATGTCAAACCGAGCGCTTTGCCGAACACGATCGAAGGCCGCGATATTATTCTGGTCGACGATGTTTTTTACACCGGGCGAACGATTCGGGCCGCGCTCAATGAAATCTTCGATTACGGCCGGCCGAATCAAGTCGTGTTGGCGGTATTGATCGAGCGCGACGGGCGGCAAATCCCGCTACGACCGGACTGTATCGGCACGTCGATTCGTCTTGACGCCAATCAACGCATCAAATTAACCGGCCCGGACCCCTTGGGCATCGATATTCAAACTCTTGACGTAGCGGCCTAAGGCATGAGTCACAATTTACAATTAAACGCCGAAGGTAAATTGAAGCATTTTCTAACAATCGATGGACTCGATAAAAACCTGCTGACCGAAATTCTCGATACTGCCGAATCGTTCGCCGAAATGTCGGGACATCATGTCAAAAAAGTCCCTTTACTGCGCGGCAAAACCATCGTCAATCTGTTTTTCGAAAACAGCACTCGCACCCGAACCACTTTCGAACTCGCGGCCAAAAGACTTTCGGCCGATGTCATCAGCATGAATATTGCAACTTCCGCCACCTCGAAAGGCGAAAGCCTGCTCGATACGATCCGCAATCTGGAAGCGATGTTTGTCGATATGTTCGTCGTACGTCATGGAACCAGCGGCGCCGCGCATTTTATCGCTGAACATACCGCGCCTCATATCAGTGTGATCAATGCCGGAGATGGACGGCACAGCCATCCGACACAAGCAATGCTGGATGTGTTTACGATTCGGCAGTTCAAGCCGAATTTCAGCACACTGAGAGTCGCGATTATCGGCGACATCCTGCATTCCAGGGTCGCTCGTTCGCAAATCCTGGCACTCAATACGTTGGGCGCGGCCGAAGTTCGGGTTATCGCACCGAAAACCTTGCTCCCCGCACATGTCGAAACGCTCGGCGTCACGGTCCATCATAACTTGAACGAAGGACTCAAGGACATTGATGTCATCATCATGCTGCGCTTACAAAAAGAGCGCATGACCTCGGCTCTGCTGCCCAGCGAAAGCGAATATTTCAAATGTTTCGGTTTGACACCTGAAAAACTGGAAATCGCAAAGCCCGATGCGATTGTGATGCACCCGGGACCGATCAATCGCGGTGTCGAAATCGATACGCGCGTGGCTGACGGTCCGCAATCGGTCATATTACAGCAAGTCAGTAACGGCATCGCGATACGCATGGCGGTCATGTCGATGGCGATGCAAACCCAAGGAGCGGCCTGATGAAAAGAATTCTGATCGAACAAGGACGCGTGATCGATCCGGCCAACTCGATCGATCAAATCGGTCCGGTTTATGTTGCCGACGGCAAAATCCTTGCCTTATTCGAAAAACCCGACGGCTTTGAGCCCGATAGCGTCATCGACGCTTCCGGCCAAATCGTCTGCCCCGGCTTTATCGATATCAGCACACGCCTGCGCCAACCGGGCCAAAGCCATAAAGCCACGTTTCAAACCGAAACAAAAGCGGCCGCGGCTGGCGGCATTACGACCTTGATTTTACAACCCGACACACGCCCGGTCATCGACACGCCGGCGATCACCGAATTGGTCAAAGAATTGGCCGAAAATTCCAATTATCGTCAAATCCTACCAATCGGGGCGCTGACGCAAAAACTTGAAGGCCAAGAATTAAGCTCGATGCTGGCGCTAAAAGAGGCCGGCTGCATCGCAGTCGGCAACGGCGGCAAACCGATAAGCAATCTGCTGGTATTGAGGCGCGCGATGGAATATGCCGCCAGCCATGATTTATTGTTGATCTATCGGCCCAATGAGCACAGCCTCAGCAATGAGGGCTGCGCGCATGAAGGGGCATTTGCGACCCGCTACGGTTTGCCCGGCATACCCGAAACAGCCGAAACGATCGCGCTCGCGCAATGTCTCGAACTCGCCCAATTGACCGGGTGCCGCGTGCATTTCGGACAGATCAGTTGCCGCCGTTCGGTGATTAAAATCCAGCAAGCCCAAAAATACGGATTATCGGTCAGTGCCGATATCGCGGCTCATCAGTTGCATCTG
>SLIO01000329.1 GCA_007135635.1 Methylomicrobium sp.
AAATGTTGCCCCAATCGTTGTTCTAAAATGACGGCATAAGCATTCGAAAACAAGCCGAGCGAAAATCCCAGATATAAATCGGGATTGATGTATCTACCAAGACGGACGGCGGTGTCTTCGAGGCGTTGAGCTTCCTCGACCTCAAATTGATCGAAACCTAGCTGATTGCTGAGCCACGAAAGTTCGCCGGCACCGTAATTGATCGCGGCTTTGGCCAATACGTTGGCTTGCGATTCGCCGGTACGTTGTAACGACCGGCCGGTCAGCAGATAGGCGAGTGCATCGGATTCCGGCATCGGCGGCCGGCTCGATACTTTGGTTTGCGGCGATTTTACCGGCCCGGTCACAGTCAATACCGCAGTCACATCTTCGCCGATGGCTTTGCGAGTGGCTTCGATGTTTAACCAAGGATTGTCCACCGGACCGTTGAATAAAACCTCGCCCCTGGCGATCGTCAAATCCTGGCCGTAAGCCTTGTATCTCGCGTCTTGCATCGCGACCCTGCCGAGCATGCGTTGTGTTCCGGGAGAGGAGGTATAATGCAGGTTACCTGTTAGCCGCGTATCCATGCCATAGCCCGAGAAACGCACCTGTTCGCTCAGCAAGATTCTGATATCGGTTTGCACGTTCAAAGCGGTTTTTTCATCCTCAATGATTTCCCGGCTGATAATGATTTCGTCAGGGCTGGGGGCAATCGCGGTTTCCGGCAGCTCGATCAGTTTCAAATTTGCGTTGTCGACCGTAACATCGCCTGTGATCTGAATGGCCGCTTCGCTTTGTTTGATCGCCAAGCGAGGCGATACGCTGATTTCGGCTTCGGGTATTCGGGCTATTTCGAATTCGCTGCCGGTGATCGACAATTCGGCCGGAAAGCCGGCTTCCGGATTTAGATCGAAGGTGCCGTTGAGATGGAGTGAGCCTTTACCGGAATCGATGCGTCCGGACAAAGTCAACTGTTCGGGTTGCCCCGGCTGCCCCGATAATCTGAGGTTGATATTGTGCGGACGAATGCCGATTTCAGGCACATCGAGTTCGGCATTACTGAGTTGCAGCAGGCCGCTGATTGCCGGTCGCTCAGTGTCGCCGGCAAGAGTCAGGTCGGCCGTGATCCGGCCTTTGAGGTTTTCGATATCCTCTACTAACGTGTCTACCAGATTTAAGTCGGCAATCGATGCTTGCAGGTTGCCTGTCAAAGATTGTGCATTTTTTGTGGCGAGTGGTGCGGTTTTGATTTGCGCACTGATGAAGTCTTGGTTTGTCAATCCGATACGCAACTCGGCATCGAGTCGTTCGTCGCTGTATTGTGCATTCAAACGGGTTTCGGATAACGGGAAGGTTAAGGTTTCCTCGTCGTTGCGGGAAAGTTGTAAGGACGCATTTGCGATCGCCGCACCGGCATCGGCCGATAGGCGTTCGCCACGCTTTAGTAAATTTGCATTGGCGTTAAGCGCACCGTCAAGGCTCAAGTTTTCGGGTAACCACGGTTTGACCATGGCTAAGTCGATGTTGCGCAATTCGGCATTGGCGCTCAAACGGCGCTCGAGCGAGCCGTCTGCGCTGAGACAGATAGCCGCACCGGCTTGAATGAGGCAGTTTTGCGGCAGGTTGAGCGCGATATCGTCGCCGGTGAAATCCAGCCGAATCGGCCAAGGCCGTTCGAGTTCCCATTGCTTTAATTGCGGTTGGTCGATGTTGAGTCTTTCCAGTGTCGCAAGCCAGCGTTGATTTCGTAAACTGCCGTTGAGTGCGGTATCGAGTTTGACGATGTCGGACGTTAATTTCGCGTCGAATTGGTGATCGTTCAAGGAACCCGCGCCTTTCAATGTCAATTGATCGATAGCTTGCCCGTCCAATCCTAAGCCTTGTAAAACCAGGTCAAGTTGCGAACGTCGGCCCAAGGCTTCGGCATAGTCGAGATTCAATGTTAGCAGTTCGAGTCGGTAATCCTGGTAACTTAGGTTATTGGCATTCAATTGTACTTTGACGGCAGGGTCCAGGAAATTGCCGCGAACGGTGCCGCTACCTTTGATAGAACCGGCGAGTCCCGGCCAAACGGACGCAAGCTTGGGCGCATCGATCGAAAAATCAAGATTGGATCGGGTTTCGGCCAGAATGCCGTCGGCCGTCAGGCGATTTTCGGACGATTGCAGCAGCAGCCTGTCGATGGTAAGGCGTTGCTCAGCGAAAGCCAGTTTGCCTTGACCTTGGATCGGGCTATCGAACAGTGTGCCGTGCAGTTTTTCGACCGTGAGTTTGCCGGTCAATTGTTCTTCGGCGAAGCGCCCCGATGCGGAGGCTTGTAAATTCAGCGAACCGCTGATATCGGGTGTAAAGTCGCCCGGATCAAGCTGCCGCGCATCGAGTTCCAGTGCGAAATCGATCGCGTCGAGCCATGCGACTTCGCCTGTTAAGTCCAGCCTTCCTTTTTTAGGGCGTAGCGACAGTTGTTGTAGGCTTATAGACTCGGTGCTGCCTTGTCCTTTGAAAAGCACGTCGAACGGCGGCAATTGTTCCATTGCCAGCTTGGCAGTCAATTCGATCCGGTAATCGTCCAAGGTTCCGCTCAAGTCGAAGCGACCTTGTTCAGTTTCGACCTGGGGCGGGCCGGACAGCGGCCATTGCAGCTTTTTCCAGTCGCCGGTCAAATTGACGCTGAGTGGTTCGGCAGCCCAAGAAACACGGCCTGCCAATGAAAGGCGGCCTTGTCCCGGTGCTAGTTCGAATTGTTCAAGTGTCAACGAATCGCTATCGCCTTGCCCGGTCAGTTGCAACGCAAAAGATTCCTGTTCGGCCAATAGATGTGCGGTCAGATCGATTCTGTAATCGTCCGCGCTGCCGTCGATCGTGAACGAGCCTTTCGGGCTGGCAATATCGGCTTCGCCGTCCAACGGCCATTGCAATTGTTGCCAACGGCCGTTAACCGAAAAGGCCGGAACGCTGTTGGCCAAATGGAGGCGGGCTTCGTGATAAAACCGAAAAGGGCCTTCGGCATGACCCGTCAGCAAGAGTTCGTTCAGTGTGCCCAGCGCCGTGATTTCGCCATTAATCGCCGGCGTTTCTGGAAGGTTCAATTGCCAGGTCAATTGCGCCGATAACGGAAAATGGTTTTGCAGTTCGATTTCTGCGAGTCCGTGGACAGCCGCTTCCGGCATTTCGAGCGCGAGGCCGGTTAAGTGCAAGGTGTTATCGATTAGGGACGCACGCAAGCGAAAGCGGTCGATTGCAATATCCTGCTCGTCGCTTCGGTAACGGGTCCCTTGCAAGTCGATATTATCGATCAGGATCGCCAAAGGGATATTTGGCATCGAAAAAGGCTCGTCATCGTCGGATTCGGGCGCCTCGCCTATTATTTCGACCGATAAGCCATTCGTTGCAAGCCTGCCGATATGTAGCGTGCCGCTCAGCAAGGCAGAGGGCTTCCAGCCGAAAACGAACGAGTCTAGCGTGATCTGTTCGGTTTCACTGCGGTAGGCTAGTTTGCTCAAAGTTAGTTCACTGAGCAGCGTACCGTCGATATGCTCGACCGTGGCATCGATATCGGAAGCGCTTAACAGGGTTTGAATCAGCCAGCGGCTACCCGGTTCGCTGCCGAGTATTGCCAGCAGCGCGATCGGCAGACTCAAGAGCGTTCCAGCCAGAGTCAGCAAGAGCGGTTTGAAAATAGCCTTTGCGTTCACAACTGCGATCCCGCCGAGAAATGAACCTGAAACGAAGAACCGGATTCATGAAACGGCACCGCGAAATCGATCCGCACCGGTCCGACAGGCGATATCCAACGAACGCCGATTCCCGCGCCGATTTTCACGTCAATGTCACTGAAATCGTTATGTGCATTACCTCCGTCGATGAAGGCCGCCACGCCCCATTGATCGCCGATGAATTGTTCATATTCAAGGCTCAACAGGGTCAGCATCTTGCCGCCGATCACCTGGCCGGCCGCATTGGTCGGGCCGAGTTCCTTATATTCATAGCCTCGTATCGATTGCGCGCCGCCGGCGTAATAACGGTAAGTCGTCGGTAAATCGTCGAAATTACTGACCAAACTTGCGCCGACATCGCCGCGCATGATGAAGCGCCCGGACCACGGCACGCCGGTAATGAAGCGCGCCCCGGCACCGGCTTGCACGAAATTCAGAGTCGAGACGACCGATTCGTGCGCGCCGGCCAAAGAGAAATTTAAATGATAACCTTCGGTGGGTCTGATCGGCGAGTTGCTGCGCGTGTATTGCAGGCGAACGCCGGGTATCAATAACAAGGCGCTGTTATCGACATCGGCCGATTGGAACGATTCGTAAACGAGATCCAGAAAGCCGATTTGCTGCCAGCCGCTCGGGGCTATGCGTTGCCGTTGTGCCGATAGTTTGAACATATTCGAGGTGAAGGTATCTGGATCTTCCCGTTTGAAGCCCGCGCCGAAGCTGAAAAAGTCGCTGGTCGGCTGCTGCAACGGTATGTTGTAGCGGCTTTCCGCGGTCGACAGCACCGGCGACAGGTCCAACGCCGCATTGAACGTGTGTCCGCGCCTATTTAGCCGCCGATTGGTATAACCTAAGCTGAACAGCGGACCGAAATTCGTGTCGTAACCGACGCCGACTTCGTAGCTGTGTTTCTTTTGAGGATACAGTGCGATGTCGACCGGCACTTTCAAATCGACCGCGTCATCAATGCGAGGCCTGATTTCTATGGTCCTGAAATAACCACCTGCGGTTAGGTTGTTGTAAGTGTCGGCCAGTTTTCGGCTCGAATAAAACTCGTCTTCTTCAAACGGGATAAAGCGTTTGACGAAGTCCGGATTCAGGATGTCCTGATCTATCGTCACTTCGCCGAAGAAGTACCGCTGTCCGGAAGCGAAGTCGAGTACGATTTTGGCGCTGTTACGTTCGGTATCGACTTTGATCGCGCTGTCAAGAAAGCGGGCGTCAAAATAGCCGCGTTCCTGGGCGAGTGATTGAAAACTGCTTTTGAATGAATCGTAGCGTCCATGATGCAGAATGTTGCCGGTTTTGATCGGGTTTCCGGCGAGCAATTGGTTATACGCCCTATCGAATTCCGCCTCCCCTGAGAGGCTAATAGCGAGCTCTTCGATACGGACCGGGGGGCCACGGTTGATTTTGAATTCAGCCTGCCAGCAGTCTTTATTGAAGGCCAAGTTTTTTTCGATTTGGGTGTGATAGTAGCCTAGCGCCCGCATTGCTTTGTCGATTTCGGTGTCGGCTTGCGCAAACAAGCGATTGAGGCGCCATTGCGGAGCGTCGCAATCTTCTTTCGATAGGCTCAAAAAAGCACGCACATTCGCTTTTTGTCCGCTACTGACGCCTGAAATAACGATGTCCGGGGTTTCGGGCTCAAAGACGTCGAACGGTAGCAGACGGCGCAGCATGGCTTGAAAACCGGATTCGTTTTCTGGCGCTGCAGCAGCGGCAATGTTGCTGCTAGAAAGAAGCAGCCATGCCGAAAGACAGAGGCCTTTTCGGCACTTGACGGTGCTTATCATAAAGGGAAAGGCCAACACTTTCAGCCCAGGTTGTTAGGGCTATGTTAATCGGATAACGGAAAGACTTCGAGCGATTCGGCGGGTTGGGGCGCTGGGTAAGATGGGTAAGCGCTTTCTTCAGGTCGGCCGGTTTGATAAAGCCTTTCGCCCTCTTCGATCAACTTTTTGCCTTGTTCGATCATGTTTTGCCCGTCCTTGACCTGGAGTTCGCCTTGGGCGATTATTTTTTTGCCGTCGTTGATGGTGTCTCGGCCCTCGGCAATTCTTTTATTGCCGTCCTTGACCAGGCGATGGCCTTCATTCCATTTGATGCCGGCCGCGATGAATGGGCCGCCTTGCTTAATCATCAAGTCGCCTTTGGTTGGAGCAGGCGCGCTGCAACCGGCCGCGAATAACGAAA
>SLIO01000432.1 GCA_007135635.1 Methylomicrobium sp.
AACGTGTTGTTCTTGCGTCGAATAGTTTTAACCGCTAAGCTATTCGCCACAAGCACCCACACAAATTATTTTGATCATTTTGTTAAAGAGCTGGGAGATTACCTTCTCTCCCGTTGAGCCCGCCCATTATACAGAGGCTAAACCCAATGTCAAACTTTAATTTTGCTGACTTACTTTCTTGGTGCCCAGGGGCAGAATCGAACTGCCGACACGAGGATTTTCAGTCCTCTGCTCTACCGACTGAGCTACCTAGGCGCACCGCGAAAGAGGGCGTATTAAACAGGATTCTTAATTTTGAGTCAAGCCTGTTTTCGAGTTTTTTTCGAATTCACTTAATTATGCTGTTAAATCAATTAGATAACTGATAAGTTAATTTCTGACATAACCAACACTCCAACCCAAATCTTGCTCTCATAAAAACCGTGCCCATTATAACTGAGGCGCAAGCAACATCACTCCAAGTGTCGCGTAAAACTTAGCTACCCTACTTCGGTTCTTCTTTAATGTATGATCCAACCTTATATACGATCCCACCTTAATGCTTAATTTAAACTGCAAGCGTTCATTTAATTTATCTTTCATCTATATCTATTGAAATTTCAATCTTGCAACCCATATTCTGTATTATATTCATGACACCAATACAGATTCTTTTCCTTACGTGGGAGAAGAAAGGTAGAATTGTCGAACTTTAATAATTACTAAACTGGGAATTAGAAGTGAATTTCAGAGGAACAACCATTCTATCCGTTCGACGCGGAGATAAAGTGGTCATTGGCGGCGATGGCCAGGTCACTTTAGGAAACACTGTCATGAAAGGCAACGCGCGGAAAGTTCGACGCTTATATCACGATAAAGTTATCGCTGGTTTCGCAGGAGCCACCGCCGATGCATTTACCTTATTTGAGCATTTTGAAGGCAAGTTGGAAAAACATCGCGGTAATTTAACTCGTGCTGCCGTGGAAATGGCTAAAGATTGGCGCACTGACCGAGCTTTACGCAGGCTTGAAGCGTTGCTTACTATTGCGGACGCGAAATCCTCTTTAATCATATCAGGAACCGGCGATGTCATTGAACCGGAACACGACCTCATAGCTATCGGCTCCGGAGGACCTTATGCACAATCCGCTGCTCGAGCATTATTGGAAAACACACAGCTCAGCGCTAGAGAAATTGTCGAGCGTTCTCTCAATATAGCTGCGGATATATGCATTTATACCAATCATAACCTACGCATTGAAGAACTCGACGCCGAACCCAAAGAGCAGACCGAATGAGCCAAATGACCCCCAGAGAAATCGTCCACGAACTGGATAAACACATCATAGGACAAGCTAATGCCAAGCGGGCTGTCGCAATTGCGCTACGTAATCGCTGGCGTCGCAGCCTCGTTAGCGGCATTCTACGCGACGAGATCACCCCAAAAAACATCCTGATGATTGGCCCCACCGGCGTCGGTAAAACCGAAATCGCCAGACGCTTGGCCAAACTAGCGAACGCACCATTCATTAAGATAGAAGCCACTAAATTTACCGAAGTTGGCTATGTCGGCCGCGACGTTGATTCGATCATTCGGGATCTCGTCGATACTGCGGTAAAAATGACTCGCCAAGAAGAAATGGATAAGGTTCAAAACCGGGCTGCCGACGCTGCCGAAGAATCAGTACTCGACATTTTACTACCGAGCGCTAGTGGTGGCATGCTTTCCGAAACCGAGTCGTCCACGCGTCAAAAAATGCGCAAAAAACTACGCGAAGGGGAGTTGGACGATAAAGAAATTGAAATAGATGTCCGCGTAGCCCCGCTCGGCGTTGAAATCATGGCCCCTCCTGGCATGGAAGAAATGACCAGTCAATTACAAGGGATGTTTCAAAATCTAAGTAGCAGCCGAAAAAGCACTCGTAAAATGAAAATCAAGGATGCTTTGAAAGTTCTACATGAAGAAGAAGCAGCGAAACTGGTTAATGAAGAAGATATCAAGCTACGCGCTGTTGAAGCCGTGGAACAAAACGGTATCGTTTTTCTAGACGAAATCGATAAAATTTGTAAACGTTCTGAAATGGGCAGCGGCGGGGGCGAGGTTTCTCGAGAAGGCGTTCAACGCGATTTGTTGCCACTGGTAGAAGGCAGTACCGTCAGCACCAAATACGGGACGATCAAAACCGATCATATTTTGTTCATTGCATCAGGCGCCTTTCATTTGACTAAACCATCGGATCTAATCCCCGAATTACAGGGCCGTTTTCCTATTCGGGTTGAGCTCGACGCGCTAACCGCTGATGACTTTGTGCGCATCCTGACAGAGCCGGACGCCTCATTGACCGAGCAATATCAAGCATTATTAGCTACAGAAGGTGTATTGTTAAATTTCGCTCAGGACGGCATTCAACGCATTGCCGAGCTTGGCTGGCAAGTTAATGAAACGACAGAAAACATTGGCGCGAGAAGGTTGCACACCCTGTTAGAGCGTTTATTAGAGGAAATATCTTTTAACGCACCGGATTTAACCGAGCAATCGATCACGATTGACGCCGGCTATGTCGACGCCCATCTAGCCGAATTAGCTCAAGATGAAGACTTAAGCCGATATATCCTCTAAACTTATGCGCCTTAACGTACAAGAAATCGATACAACACCGACCGAAATCAAGCTACACCAGAATTCACGAATTCTGGAAATTAGTTTCGACGATGGACAAACCTTTTTGCTGCCTTATGAATACCTTCGCGTATACACACCTTCGGCAGAAGCAATAGGCCATGGACCCGGACAGGAAATATTACAGATAGGAAAAGAAAACGTCACTATCAACGAACTTAAACCGGTCGGTAATTACGCGATCGCCCCGGTTTTTAGCGACGGTCATAGCAGTGGCATTTACACTTGGCCGCTACTTTATAAATTAGGCTCGGAATACAAGGATTTATGGGCTGTGTACTTGGATAAACTCGAAGCGACAAGACAAACACATCATCAATAAACTAATATATTCCAATATCGTGTAATTCTTCTTCGATGAGGAGACGTCTATTTGCCTGTATATTTTGACGACTAATGCCTTTGGCTTCGGACCAACCTCCTTGCGTTCATCCAAATTCAATAACTGATTAGCGGCTAACCGGAAAAAACATGACCAACGAAAACACAACACATTTCGGCTTCAAACAAGTCGCCAGGGAAGAAAAAGTTCAAATGGTCCGGGGTGTATTCGACTCCGTTGCAGGCAAATATGACATCATGAATGATTTAATGTCGTTCGGCATTCATCGCATTTGGAAACGCATCGCCGTCCAACTCAGCAATGTCCGGTATGGCGAAAGTGTACTCGACCTGGCCGGCGGCACCGGCGACCTGACAATGCTCTTCGAAAAACGCGTCGGCAAAAAAGGGCAAGTTGTTCTCGCAGATATCAACGCAGAAATGCTGCGTAATGGTCGAGACCGCCTAATCGACCATGGTATCATCGGTAATATTCGTTTCGCTCAGGTCAACGCGGAATGCCTACCTTTCGAGGACAATTCCTTCGACTGCGTTTGCATCGGCTTCGGGTTACGCAACGTTACCGACAAAGACGCAGCATTACGATCGATGTATCGCGTGCTAAAGCCGGGAGGAAGAGTTATCGTGCTGGAATTTTCCCACCCGACCGACAAATTGACCGAAAAGGTTTACGACTTTTATTCATTCAACTTGATGCCTAAAATCGGAAAGTTTGTCGCGAAAGACGAAGATAGCTACCGGTACTTGGCCGAATCGATCCGCATGCATCCAAAACAGGAAGACCTTAAAAAAATGATGGAAAACGCAGGCCTCGAACGATGTGAATATTTCAACTTATCGCAAGGCATTGTGGCGGTACATAGAGGCTATAAAATTTAATAATGCCGCCCCAATTTACCGACGATTCAATCATGACTGTAAAACCCCTCCTGCTTAGCGTATTCGAAACCGCCTTGAATCGCCTCATCGCACTTGACAGCGATGCCGTTTATTTACTGACGCCGCTAATTGGCAAAGTAATTGGGATCACCATCCGACCGTTCAATGAAACCCTCTATCTTTGTCCGTCCGAGACCACTATTCAGGTTTTAGACGACTACCCCGGCCCAGTCGATGCTTTATTAACCGGCTCGGCACTGGCATTCGGCGCCAAAGGCTTGGGAAGCTCATCGATTGGGACGCTATTCAACGACTCGATCGAAATCAGCGGCGATAGCGAGGTCGGGCATGCATTCATTCGCCTTTTCGAAAAGATGGACATCGACCTCGAAGAATCGCTTTCGCGCTATACCGGCGATATCATTGCTCATCGTATAGGCCGTTTTTTTCGTACCGGCCATCGCTGGACTGGTGACATGCTCGAAAGCTTCCGGCTCAACCTAACGGAATTTCTTCAGGAGGAAGCTCGAGACTTACCCGCAAAACCAGAGGCCGATATTTTCTACCGTAAAATCGGCGACCTGCAAACCGATCTCAACCGATTACAAAGCCGTCTAGAAAATCTTGAGATTCCCCTCACCGCACAGCCTTAGCCCTAAACAAAAACCAAACCCTTTGGCCCATTCACGACAATATTACTACAAGGTAACTCAGTGATCCGCCCAAAAATATTGCTGCGCTTGATTCACATCAACTGGGTCTTGGTCTTCCACGGCCTTGATGAAATTGTCCTAAAAACGCATTTATTCCGTCCAATTCGGTATTTAGCCTTCTTATCGCCTACCTTTTGGCTAAGGCGCGGAACGCAAGCACGCGGTGTCAGAATACGTCGCGCGCTCGAAGACTTAGGCCCCATCTATGTAAAATTCGGCCAAGCCCTATCCACCCGCAAGGATTTACTCCCTGAAGATATCGCGGATGAACTGGTCAAGCTACAAGACCAGGTTCCGCCGTTTTCCAGCAGCATCGCCCGTACGATTATAGAAAAAGAACTGGGAATGCCGATCAGCGAGGCATTCGCCGAATTCTACGACGAACCGCTAGCGTCTGCCTCTGTCGCACAAGTACATACTGCCGTGTTAAAAAACGGCGAACAAGTCATTGTTAAGGTATTACGACCCGACATCAAACAACGCATCCAATCCGATGTAGGCTTGCTATACGAATTAGCCCGTTTTGCCGAACGCTTTTGGAGCGACGCCCGACGACTAAGACCAATGGAAGTTGTTGCGGAATTCGAGAGATCGACACTAGATGAACTCGACTTGGTTAGGGAAGCAGCCAACGCAGCTAAATTGCGCCGTAATTTCGAAAACTCTGAAATGATTTATGTGCCGGAAGTCCATTGGCCGCTGACTCGCCAAAAAGTCATGGTCATGGAGCGCATCAAAGGCATACCGGTCGGCAACATCGAACAATTGCGAGCCGGTAATGCCGACTTCAAACTGCTTGCCGAACGCGGCGTCGAAATTTTTTTCACGCAAGTTTTCCGTGACAATTTTTTTCATGCCGACATGCATCCCGGGAATATTTTCGTCGAACTACCTGCCAAATATCTCGCAGTCGATTTCGGCATCGTCGGCACTCTTTCAGAATCCGATCAGCGTTACTTGGCTGAAAACTTCCTAGCCTTTTTCAATCGTGATTATCGCCGGGTTGCGCAAATGCATGTCGAATCCGGATGGGTTCCCGGAACGACGCGAGTCGAAGACTTTGAATCGGCCATCCGAAGTGTTTGCGAACCGATTTTCGAAAAACCGCTCAAGGATATATCTTTCGGACACTTATTGCTGCGTTTGTTTCAAACCGCTCGGCGTTTCGACATGCATGTTCAGCCACAACTCGTGCTACTGCAAAAAACCCTTCTAAATATTGAAGGCCTCGGCCGCCAGCTTTATCCTGAACTAGACTTATGGCAAA
>SLIO01000437.1 GCA_007135635.1 Methylomicrobium sp.
CAAGACTACTTGACCCCGGAGCCCCGCATAGTTTACCAATTGCTCAATATGAGAAATTTGATGATGATCGAACGTGAATATTTTGAACAAGCGATTATTAAAAATCATTTGCTTAAAATTCGTTACAGTTATAAAAGTAATTCCATTCATAACGGTGTCATTCGTCCGTTACGGATTATCGATTCAACTATCGACAAAAACAACAAAAAAACCCCTTGTAAGTTAGTTGCCTACAGTTATGAAACTGACAGCGAACGTATTTTGACTATGTCTCGAATCACCGAGTTGGTACCCTTCGAACCGATACTTGTCGATAGTATAAATCCGGTCAAAGTCACACATTTTCGAGATAAAGTTTTGCACTGCATCGTCCCATTGTTCCACAAAGGCTGGTTACTTAATTCTGACGAAGACTACCTCGGAATTTACCCGCGTAGTTCCGACGATACTGTAGAAACTAGTAAGGGTTATGCCTATCAACACTGTTGTATTCAATATCTAAAAAGCCCGCGTCATGCATTCCACTTATGGTTTAAAGATGGAGGTTACTGGCGTTACGATGCGTTTGATGATGCGCTTGATCATTTGATGTGTTACGCATTGGAACATCCTACCGATATGGCTACAGAACTCGAGACTTAGCTAATGCTCGGTGTATCATACTTTTTTTGATGAGAACGCATTGGGCTTAGAGAATACAACCCTGTATAACAAATCCAGACTTCAAGAAAGAGGCATCGACGAATTCATTGGTATTTGTAAAGGTATCTTGTTCGATGGCACGATTGCTTCGGCGGAAGTGATCAATTTAGCAAAATGGCTAAACGCTAACCCTGAAGTAGCCGACCACTGGCCATGCAGTGTTGTTCGCGATGCAATCCAACCGATTGTAGCGGCAAACAAGAACTTAATGCCTGACGACGAACATCGCTTATTAATACTCTTGACCGACTTGACAGGTAATCCCGAAGCTTTTCAACACGGTCAAAACGCTTCTACACAATTACCGCTTTGCGATCCGCCGCCTTCCGTTATTTTCGATGGAACGATTTTTGTTTTGACCGGTAATTTTAAAATTGGCAATCGTACCTATGTCACCGAATTAATCCAGTCACTCGGAGGACTAGTCCTATCCAAGGACATACGCCTCGACACTGATTTTTTGGTAATTGGTAATGTCGGTAGTTCGGCTTGGAAGCACTCAACACATGGGCGCAAGATTGAGCGCGCAGTTGAATTGCGTGATGTTCGAAAAACAGGTATTCACATCATTTCAGAAGACCATTTGATAACTGCTTTACCTCCATTTTCATCGTACAAAAAAGGAGGAATGGGAGAATAAGCTACACCCATTAACTTTTCAAATAATAAGGTCAAAAACAAGGAGTTCGAAGTCTGAAGAGGCTGAAGGTTTTTTGCAGAAGGGTTTGGACTGTGCCCGGAATCTCGAACATCAGATCAATCAAATCCTCGATTACGCCCGGCTCGAGTCGGGTAAAGCCCAACTTGACATCGCGAAGTTTAATATTCGACACCTGATGCTGCGATGCGTCGAAAAAATCGAACCGCTGACCAAAGACAGCGGCAATCGCATCCGGATGACCGGCGAGGCGGCCGAGATCGACACCGATCAAGACAAGGTAGCGCATATCGTGATGAACCTGTTGAGCAATGCCAATAAATTCACCCAACAAGGACGCATTGAGATCGCCTGGTCGATTCACCGAGCGCATTTGAACATCCGGGTCTGCGATACCGGCTGCGGTATCGACGAAGCCGACCGCGATAAGATCTTCGAGCCCTTCTGGCAGGCGGACATGAGCCTCAGCCGCCCGGCCGGCGGCACCGGCCTTGGACTGGCCATCACCAAACTGTATTGCGAATTGCTATCGGGCGAAATCGACGTTACGAACAACAATCCAGGGAGCGTCTTTACCGTGACGCTACCGATTGCACAAGCTTGAATTGTTCGTCGTCACTCGGCGATAGGGCCGGAATGATCGCTTGCATGCGTTGCATGACGCGATGACTGTTGACATGATCGTTTTTGGCTAGACACCGGTCCAACAGCCAGAGCTGATGGCCGATCAGTTTGAATTGGTCTTCCCGGTAATGAATTTCTGTGACCAAGCGCGCCCGATGATGAACCGTTTGGCATAATTTACGCAGTTCGGTCAATGAATAGGGCTTGCCGAGAAACTCGCTGGCGCCATTGATCAGTAGGTTCTTGTGATTTTCCAGGCCGGAAAAGGCGGTCACGATGATGACCGGCTGCTCGCCGTCGACCGCCAGTATTTCGGTCAGCAAGCGGTCGCCGGAAAGCCCGGGTAACATCAAATCCAACAGAATCAGATCATGCCGTTGCCGCAACCACAACTCAAAACCCTGCCGCCCTTCTCTCGCCACATCGATCCGATAATGATCCGCCAATGCATGAAAAGCGATATTGGCGGCATCCGGCTCGTCTTCGATGATCAACAGGGTCGGCTTGAACGCATCGAGGTCCGGCGGGGTGATGAGCATCCGCGTCAATTGGTCCAAAGCGGCGACCTTGAATCGGTATTCATTGGCCAAGATGCGGGGAATTTCGGTCTCGCAGCTTTCCTGAATCAGATAGATCGGCACCGCTGGATCGGCGAATCGGCCGGAACGAACCAGGGTCGACAGTTTCCAGATATCGATGTCGTGGAGCGTATAATCGGCTATCAAGCCGTCGAAGCGCTGTTCCAACAAGGCCTCCACCAACTCATCGGCCGATTGGGCTGACGTCAGATCGGCGACTATGCCGTCAGTGCGGAGCTGTCGTTCGAGTTGCGCCGTGAGGTCACCGAAAGCGGAGGCTACCAGGAGATTCATGTTCTTTTCGAGTATTGGATCGTGACGCCCTTTCGGGCCTTCAGTGTCATGTGCGGAACGAACTTCACCGGGTAGTTTTCCGGCAAGGTCCATTGAAAATGTTGCAGCAATAAAGCCACCACGGTCAGAATTTCCACGCGCGCCAGGTTCATGCCCAGACAGGTGCGCATGCCGCCGCCGTAGGGCACAAAGGCGAATCGTTCCTGCGCGGAACCGCTCATGAAGCGTTCCGGGTCGAAGCGCTCGGGATCCGGCCAGAAATCCGTGTGGCGATGGGTCAGATAGGGCGAAAACACGACCAGCGACCGGTCGTGAATACGCACATCCCTCAGTTGCCGGTCGCCGATGACATCGCGGTAGGCGGCATAGGCCGGCGGCGCCAATCGCATCGATTCATTGATGACGCTGTCGGTATAGGGTAGCCGTTTCAAGTCTTGATAGGCCAATGGCCCCGTTGCTCCCACGACGGATTCGACCTCGGCGGCGGCCCGTTGTTGTATCATCGGATGCTTGCCCAAGTAATAGAGCGTAAAGGCAATGGCGTTGACCGTGGTATCCTGTCCGCCGAAAAACAAGGTGAATAAATGATCGCGCAGTTCCTGAGCATCGAAATGCGGCGCCAATTGGGCGATCAAACTGCTGTCATCGTCGGCCTGCTCGGCCTTGAGCCGTAAATTCGTCAGGGTCCGATCGATGTCATCGAGCGCCTGATGAAATTTTCGATTACCGGGCGTGGGCAGGCGATTGAATACGCCGTTCAGGATGAAAGCCGAAATCGACCGGGTCACGTTATACCGGCTGACCGTATTGATCGCTTCCACGGCGCGGCGCGAGTCTTCATCGTCCAACGATCTGCCGAACAGTATCCGGCACATGATCGATTGCACCAGCGGTAAGATCTCGCGTTCCACATGAATGTGCGGTTGTTGCCGCGTTGTCAAACGCTGTATCGTTAGCTCTGTTTCCTCGCGCAGAATCGGGAACCAGGTTTCGATTGCCCGCTTCTGGAAGTAGG
Organism: Methylomicrobium sp.; assembly: GCA_007135635.1. Lineage (GTDB taxonomy): Bacteria > Pseudomonadota > Gammaproteobacteria > Methylococcales > Methylomonadaceae > Methylotuvimicrobium. The sequence continues at coordinate 3,872 of SLIO01000437.1, forward strand.
GCTGCAGGATCTGGCGCTGTTTTTGCCAGGTTTCACCGTAACTGTTAAAAATACCGTTGCCGAACGACGGCTTGTAGGCCTCGTGAAAAAATTGCCGGCTGTACCCCCCTTTTCTTTCATCGGCGAACAGCGTCGCCAAGTCTTTCGGGTGACTGATCAGATAGACCTTCTTTCGGCCCAATGTGAATAAGGCGATGTCGCCATGCTTGGCCGTCACGCGTTCAAAAAACCGCAAGATATTCGAGGCCAGCATCGGTAACGAACCGGTCACCGGGCAGCCTTTCGGTCCCGGCGCCTCCCGCAGGCGGTTTTGCGGGTCGCTTGTGCGGTTCAAAAGCTTAACTCCGCTTGCCCGAGAAAGGCGATCCCTGCGATCGGATAATCGTATGGGACCGCCTGGCCGTTGATACTCGGATGCCGGGCTTTGACATCGAATAGGTTATCGACCTTGAAGCTGAGCGCCAGGCCGTCCATGAGCTGCTCGCGGCGCAAATTGAATCCGACCAGGACATAATCGCCGATCGCATCACGTTCGTCACCCGCCGCCCGCTGCCGGCCGATGATCCAATCGGAACGCACATTGACCTGCCAATCCTTCACGAATTGCCAGTTGATCTGCGCAAAGATATCGTGCTGCGGTGCGCCGATGATGAAACTGTCATTGGCGCTGTTCTTCGGCTCGAGTCGCAGATAGGTGTAATTGAGATCGAACGTCAGACTTTCGTTGTATCGGTATTGACCGAGCCACTCGAAACCATAACCGATCGCTCCGGCGGAATTTTCGAAGGTGCGTAGCGTGCTACTCGTCTCGGCAATCAGATCGGCGCTGGAATACCCGAAGAGATTGATACCGGTCGAGAGGCCGTATTTCCATTTTTTAGCGACCGACAACTCCACGGTATCGATGGTTTCAGGCTTTAAGTTCGGGTTGCCCCGTAATTGCAGACCCTCATTGCTGTAGAGTTCGATGAAAGATGGCGTCCTGAAGGCGCGCCCAACCATCAGTTTGGCCGACAACGCGGGGCCGACTTGCCAAACCAGACTGGCTCTGGGATTGGCCGTCAAACCGAAATCGGAATAATGATCGAGCCTGAGCCCGGTGGTCAAGGTCCAGTCATTGGCAATGTTCCATTCATCCTGGACGAGGCCGAATACGATGTGTCGGTCCGCGTCGTCGGATAAGGCTTCGACCCCGAGGCTGTCGGTGCTTTGCAACGGCCCGGCAGGTACGATCAGGTTATTCGGCAGGATCAAGAAATTGCGGTTTTCGGTGAGATCGTGTGCCACCGCATATTTATAGCCGGCACCGACAGTGACTCGGTGATGCTTGAACCCGTCATAGAGTGTCTTGAAGGTCGCATCGACGGTATGAGAAAAATATTGATATGTCGAGGTCACCGGGTCGGAAAAAGTTCCGCCGAAGGCACCGGCCGGAAAATGATGATTGAGACCGGTGGCTTTGTAGAAAAAATAGTTCAGATTGAACTGGGGTTCGAAATCGCCAAACCGTTGTTTGAGATCGAGCCCCGACGCCCAGGATTGATAGCGGATTGAACCGTCAGGGTCCAACGCCAAGGTTGTGCCTACACCATTGGCGGATTCGAAATCCTGATAACGCAGATGCAGTTTGACCGTGTCACGATAGCGTAGCGACGCACCCACATCGATGTCGTTACGCGCGACATTGATCGGCCCCGGCGCCAATGACGCCTGCGTATTGAACAGCCGATCCATTCGCGTTTGCGCATCGGCTTTGACGGTCTCCCGCTGACCCTTGGTGGTTCGGCCTTGAGCCGAAAAAGCCAGATCAAAATCACCGAACTGCTTACCCAACAATGCCCAACCGCCATAGCTGTCGAAACTGCCGGCCAACGCGCCGATTTCACCGCCGCCGATTTCCCGACCGGTTTTGGTGATGATATTGATGACGCCGGCAAAGGCATC
>SLIO01000227.1 GCA_007135635.1 Methylomicrobium sp.
CGCGCCGAACTCGCCCATTGCCCGGGCATTACAGAGTAGTACGCCGTATAGCAATCCCCATTTGATATTGGGAAGGGTAACTTTAAAAAAAGTTTGCCAACCGCTGGCGCCCAGCGATAAAGCGGCTTCTTCCTCTTCATGCCCCATTTCCTGCATCAATGGGATCAGCTCTCGCGCGACGAACGGAAAGGTCACGAACAAAGTCGCTAGAATGATGCCGGGCACCGCGAAGATGACCTTGATGTCGAATTCGGACAGCCATGGGCCTAGCCAGCCTTGAGCGCCGAATACCAGCACGAAGATCAAACCGGCGATGACCGGCGATACCGAGAACGGCAGGTCGATCAGCGTGATCAATAAACTTTTGCCGCGAAACTCGAAACGGGCAATGGCCCAGGCCGCGCAAATGCCGAAAAAAGTCGTCAGCGGCACGGTCACTGCGGCGGTCAACAGCGTCAGCCGTATTGCCGCTAGGGTGTCGGGGTGAGCCAGGCTGTCGCTGTATGCCGTCCAGCCTTTGCTGAAGGCTTCGATCAATACGGTCGCCAGCGGCAGGATCAAGAACAGCCCGATAATCGCCAAGGTTACGCCTATCAGTCCAAAGCGAACCCAGCCCGGATCGTTTAGCGCGATCAGTTTAGGTTGGTATGCATGAGTTGCAGTCACTGTATTCATTTGAGCGTCTCTCAGAGTTGGCCGCTGCGGCGGCGTACCCACCATTGCAGCGCGTTGACCAGTAATAACAATAAAAACGAAATGATCAGCATGGTCAGACCTATCGCGGTCGCGCCGGCATAGTCGTATTGCTCCAGCTTCGTGATGATCAGCAGCGGAACGATTTCGGACACATAAGGCATGTTGCCGGCGATGAAAATGACCGAGCCGTACTCGCCGACTCCGCGCGCGAAGGCCAGTGCGAAACCGGTCAGTGTTGCCGGCAGGATATTGGGCAGAATGATTCGGATAAAAGTCTGCAGACGATTGGCGCCGAGGCTCGCGGCCGCTTCCTCCATCGCCATGTCGAATTCCTGCAGCACCGGTTCGACTGTACGCACGACAAACGGTAGTCCGATAAAAATCAGCGCAAACACGATACCAAGGGGCTTATAGGCGATTTGCACGCCCAGCGTGTCCATGACGATACGACCGATCCAGCCATCAGGCTCGTAGATCGCCGCCAACACGATGCCGGCAACGGCGGTGGGCAGCGCGAACGGCAGATCGATCAAGGCGTCGAATAGTTTTTTGCCGGGAAACGGATAGCGCACCAGGGTCCAGGCGATGATAAAGCCGAACAGCGCGGCGATACCGGCCGCAATCAACGCTGAAACAAAACTGACCCGGAACGAAGCCTGAACCCGGGCATTGTTCAGTATGTCCCAGTATTGATCCAGGCTGAGCTGCATGCTTTTGAACACCAGCGCGCTCAACGGAATCAGCACGATCAACGCCAGATAAAACAGCGTAAACCCGAATGTGGGGCGAAACCCCGGCATAATATGGCTTTGTGGCATTTCGGTAGCCTTTAATAAATTGCAAAAAACAGCGGTGTGATAGCTCTCATCCGTTCTTTGTGACGATAATGTGGTCGGGTATTCCTGTTTCCCAAACTCCGGTTTGGAAAACCATTTCCGCAAGATCTAACATCGTTCCCACGCTCCGAGTCCCAGCGGTCGTTTACTAATCTCCACGATCCTCCGCTCAGCGTTATAGATATCTTTATGTTAACCGCGTCATTCCGGCAGGGATTGCCGCAATCCAGGCTACATGGATGTATTTGGCTTGCCATCCTTGGCACTGGATTCCGCCAGTCCATGGCGGAATGACGGGTTTCCTTTAACTTAATGGCAGTGACGCAGAGCATGGGAACGATGCGGATATTACGGCGCATAAATCTGATCGAAGGTGCCGCCGTCATCGAAATGCTCGGCCTGCGCCTTGTGCCAGCCGCCGAAGACATCATCCACAGAAAGCCGCTCCAATTTCGGGAAGCGCTCCAAATCTTTCGGGTCGGCATGTTCCGGTTGGAATGGGCGGTAATAATATTGGGCCGCCAGTTTCTGCCCGACCGGGGAGTACAAATAATTCAAATAAGCTTCAGCTAAGTCACGGGTGCCGCGTTTCTCAACGGTCTTGTCCACGACCGTGACCGGCGTTTCAGCCAAAATGCTGATTGGCGGCACGACGACTTCGAATTGGTCGGTGCCGTATTGATCGATAGCCAGAAAGGCTTCGTTTTCCCAGGCCAGCAAGACATCGCCGATGCGGCGTTGGACGAAGGTGGTTGTTGAGCCGCGCGCGCCGGAATCCAGAATCGGTACGTTTTTAAACAGTTTGTTGACGAAATCCTTGGCGGCTTCGGGACTGCCGTATTTTTTCTCGGCGAAGGCCCAGGCGGCCAGATAATTGTAACGGGCGCCGCCGGAGGTTTTCGGGTTCGGCGTGATGACCGCCACGCCGTCCTTGATCAGATCGTCCCAATCCTTGATGCCTTTCGGGTTGCCCTTACGCACCAGAAACACGATGGTCGAAGTATAGGGGGCACTGTTGTTCGGCAGGCGCTTTTGCCAGTCTTTATCGAGCTTCCCGGAAAGCTCGGCAATTTGGTCGATGTCGTAAGATAAGGCTAGCGTTAAAACATCGCCTTCCAGTCCGTCGATGACCGCGCGTGCCTGTTTGCCGGCGCCGCCGTGCGATTGTTGTATCGTGACCGTTTCGCCGGTTTTGGACTTCCAGTCGGCGATAAATGCTTTATTGAACGCCTGATACAGTTCCCGGGTCGGGTCGTAGGAGATGTTCAGCAGGGTTCGGTCGGCAAGTACGCCGGTAGCGCTTAATAATCCTGCCGCGAGTAGGGCGGTTTTGAGCCATTTTTGAGTTTTCATAAGTGTTCCTGGTTTCGATGGTTATTTGAAAATATCGAGTGCGTTGAACGACAATTCAACATAGATAAAGTCCGATTGGTTCGATTTCGTGCCATTGGCGGCCACTTGCCGGTTTTTGGTAAATTCACCGTTCGTGAAATGGGTATAACCGACATTGGCAGCAATATATGGCGTTATGTTGTAGCGGGCTCGGAAATCAAGGCCGTGGCCCAAAAAGTCTCCGCTATTGCCAGTCGGGTCGCGATTGAAGCTGCTGCCGTCTAACAGGTTGTTAAAACGGTCTGTATTGCTCTCCAGCCAGAAGGCACTGTAACCACCGTCGAGTTTTAGGCCCTTGATCGGTTCTAATTCGATTCTGACCTTAGGCGCTATGACGTTTTCCGGCACCATGTAATCATCCGATGACCAAGGTCGCGCGAATCCGAAAAAGCGTTCGAAGCGATTGTTTTTGTTGTCATTGGGATCTTTGTCACCGGTGACATGACCATAAAACGCACTGATCCGTGGCTTCCAGGGATGATCCAGGAAGGTGTAACCAACTTCGGCGGTGACCATATAGGCGTCATGCTGACGTCCGTCGTCGCGGCCGTATTGATAGGTGCCAGACAAGTCATAATTGACGCCGCTATCGCCCACCCAGCCGGACAAGCGCAAACCAGTAGCGTGAATATCCCTTGCTCGGTTACGATTGGAAGGGCTAGCGTCCTGCCTAAGCGCCATGTAATAAGGCTCTATCGTGACAATGTCGGACCATTTGCGCCAGTGGCCGATTGCCGCAGAAAACCATTGATCTTGATTCGGTTTATCGAAATCGCTCATCAGGCGGACTAAAGGTTGTAATGCGAGTAAATCCAATGCCCAATCGTTGGCGTCTTGACCCAAGCTGGCACGAAAACCCTGAAAAGTATTAGTGGTATTACGCCAGCGGTTCAAGCCGATCAAACGCCGATCCAAAAATTCAAATGCCATACGCCCCGCACGGATGAAGGCGGGACGGGCATTACCGAGTTCGTCGTAACCTAGTGCATCTTTGAAATGCAGTTCCAGATAGCCCTGAATCAGTTCGAATTCGTTAATTTCACGATTGGCTCGGTCAAACTGACTGTTATAGCTGCGCGCATCCTCGAATTCGGCGACGGCTCGCAACGGATCAAGAATTTCCTTGATGCTGAGATAGGCGCGGGTTCTCAAGAGAATGGGTTCGTCTAGGCTACGGCTAAGCTCTCGGCGTAAATCGTTTTCACGGCGTTCATAGCGCATCCGGTAGTCGAGACCGGCATCCAGCCAGGTAAATTCTTCGGCGCCTTTAATGCCGGTTTTACTTAGGTTACGGACATAGTCGGGCGGGTCGGTCTCGCGTTTGGTGCCGTAGCTCCCTGGCTCGACATAATAGCTTGTCGGCTGTTGTTCCGTATTGGCGTCCGCATGCTGAGCCGGATGAATCAATAAACCACCGGCTACTATCCAACTAGCGGTTTTTCTATAAATAGACATGCTTTATTTTTCCTTAAAAATACAGCTGCTTCTGGTTATTCGGTCAGTCAACTGCTAAGTTGATCGAGTTATCGCCGATGGTTCGGTGGATGATGGGAGGGGAGAGGGGTTTTATCCGGTCTTGAATCGGAATTTTTCGCGCCGCTCGATTTGCACGATACGACCATCGTGCACGACAATCTCGATCGATCCGAAACGTAGCGTTTCTAAAATGGTTAAAATATAGCCGGCAATTTTTTGGTCAGTATTTAATTCCGATAGGTCGATGCAGTTTGTTGGCTTCATTGAGTCTTGCTCCAAATTAATTTTCTTTTTGTATACCTTGGATGGCTATCCCCGCGCCGAATTTTTATCTGAGATGGGCATTACGGATGAAAGTCGCAGAAAGTTTAATGAAAACCAAAAGACTAATGAAACGATATAATTAGAAATCTATATCTAAAAATTAGATATATTGACGAGAAAGCATCTGAGTGCTGGTTTGGGACCTATGGATTTCGTGATACTCCCTTTATACTCAAAAAATGGATAACTTTATGAAGGTATGGTGTGTGGCTAGCGAGGATGTCGGCAGCAGGGCAGATTTTTGCTCCTGCAAAATCTGCATTCACGCCATCCCTGGCGTTTGAGCTGCCGTCAAGCCCCCATGGATGGGTTCACGGCGATCCTTGCTAGACACATCCCATACCTTTTATTCTTAGACGGTTTTTCAATCAAAAGGGAGTAAATAACCTCCTGGAACTAGGCGCTTTGTTGAGGGTTCGGTAACTCGCTTGGCAGGACGCCGTGAATGCGTCCTTGTAAACTTGACGGCGGAATCTGATTGCCATCCATGGCATGAATGCAAAATCAACATTCACGCCATGGATGTAGTAGATGAATTGAAGTGGTTTAAAAAATAAACTCAGTTTGGAAGAAGCCGTAATGCGTATCGCGGTCCACTGGGCTATTGGGCGCATTACGAGGAAAGTCGCCGAAATTAAAGTGAAAATACCCGGCTTGTAGGATGATATTTTTTTGCACCATCCATTGAGCGCGGACTTCGTAGGTGTGACCCAAAAAATCTCCGGAGTTGCCGCTTGGATCGGCCAATCCGGTATTAACCCAAGATTGTTCTTTATCGGCCAACCAAGTTGCGCGATGCTGAAAAAACACTTGGAAGCGTTCGTCGGGATGAACCAATAAGCGGTATCCCCCGGAGATTAAATTGCTGCGCTGAAAAGGTCCGATAATCCCTGTCGGGGTGAATTCAAACGACCGGCGACCATAGAGCGTGTCGAAGTCAGGTGTCGCATAATCGAATTTAAACTGAAGTTCAGGGCGCCAATCCGTCGCGAACCGCGATGACACAGCTTCCGGTGACGTGGGAGGGCACCGGTATGCGGCGCAGCGCCTCCTGTGCGTCCACCAGGCGGA
>SLIO01000495.1 GCA_007135635.1 Methylomicrobium sp.
CAACTCAGCGCAAAATCATTGGGGATATGTTAGGAAGCCAGAATCGAGTTAAGGCTATGTGGCGTCCAGGGGCTGACGCGCGGCAAAACGGAGCTGCCGAAAGCACTATTTGGTGCTAGCTCCGTTTTGAAAAAATATATATTGATTGTCTTTGGAAGTATTTATCAACTAACTCATTATACCTTTCGCAATTCAACTTTCGGCATTAACGCATGGATGCGCCGGGGAGTTCTGTCGATTTTTGCTCCTGCAAAATCGACATTCGCGCCATCCATGGCGCTCGCAAAGCCTTTGACAGCATGGATGCTGTCATAGAGCCTAGATGGACGTATTCACGGCGTCCTTTGACGGGCAGCCCGACGCCGAAATTTGACCAGCAAAGGGTATATTTTTGCAACAGGCCACGGATCGTTGTTGCTCTGAAACTTTCTTTCCCATTTCGTTTGGAATTCTTTGCCGAATCACTGAGCCTTTATCGTTCCAACAACCTGAATTTTTACGGCATACCCCTCGATTGTTTCCGGTATGCGCGCTTTGTCATCGCGATTATCATCGGCTAAACCGACGATAATCGCTTGACTTCCTTGTTCGTCAAGACCAATCCCCACCGATACGACGCCCGGTAATTGCAACAACTCGGATTGGTGTTTTTTCTTTGCCTCTTGAATCGATACGTTCATAGCCGTCTCATTAGCGTCGCATGCCGCAAAACTCATCAAACAAATCAATAGCATTAGCCGCCGCATCAACGGGACACTCCTAACGCTGTAAATACGTTTTGTATTCGATTGATTAAAGTCGTTTGTTCGCTGCCAGCAAACAGCAAGCCGACGATATTGCGTTGACTATCCAATACTGCCGAACCGCTATCTCCCGGTTGACTCATGGCTCCGGCCATTAATTGATCGGCAAACACCGCATAACGTCCGCCGCCCAATTGCACATTAGCCGTTACATCGATTTGCTCTATTGTTCCGGTGGTAAATTGAGTCGTGCGACCGTATTTTTGAACCTCCATGCCTAATTCACCTTCAGCTATACCTTCAATTGTGCCGATTTGCAAAATTTCATCGATAACCCAATCGGGCTGTAAGGGTTTCGCGATCGCACAATCGACCAAATTTTCCGTGGCTTGCGCACGGACCGATTGCAAGCGCGTGCTGCTTCCGAAAAAACGGGCATAGGTATTGAGAATATCGGCAACTACACCGGCGACATTGCAATCGCTCGGCACCATGCCGCTGATATTGATCGGTACGAAATCGGCCAGATCGGCGATATGATCGTCAGGAAATTTTCCTCCATCATGAGCGCCCGGTTGTATAATGGGATCCCCGATATTAGCGGCATTGACATTGGCCAGAACATGGTTATTGGAGAGAATATAAAACTCTCCGTTTTTTCTTACCAAGCACCCTAGGGTTCCGGCTGAAATATCGATATGCCCAATTGACACACCACCCGGAGCAGGTCTGAAACGACCGGTAGGATCTTGAAAAACTCTAAATCTTTTGGTTTGAATGACATCGGTCGGCGTATCCTCAATAGCTGAAGGCACCATGTCCGAAGAGGTTAAATCGGCTTTATTGACCTTTTCGCTTACCGAGCAGGTGATACACAGGTCCTCGGTTTTAACGCCACCGGTTATTTTGTATCCGACGCCTGTCGCAATGACATTTGGTTTATTCATCAATTGCCTGCGAGCGCCGTACAGTGATTGTCTGATATCTTGAATTGTGTTAGCCATATCGTTCTCCCTGAATTTATTATTTGCATTATGAGCTTACATAAATTTGGTGTTTACGAAACACATACCCTAATCTGAAAATAAAGAATTGTTTCACAGAAGAAACCATCTTGATGAGCAACTAAATTTTTTAAGTGAGTCAATTTCATTCACAAAATACTTTCTACCTGTTAAAAAACAGACAAAAAAGATACCAACAAAATTATCTAAAAAAGATGATGCCAGCTTATTGAAAAATAAGCTTTAAATTTCAAGAAAAGGAATACAGGGTATCGAAAGTGTCACAAGTCAATGTGACAAAGGTTGTGCTGACAAGTGGGGATTAAGAAGTTTTTAAAATAAAAACATGCCCTTAGAATTTGTAACAGCTAGATGTTACAGTCCGTTACAGTTTTACACCCTTTTGGGACAGTATTTTAATAAACTTTTTTATTGCTGATTCGGTGTCTTACCATCTTTCGATAAAGCGTCATTCTCGAACATTGCAACTGTTCGGCGGCTTTGCTTTTATTCCAATTGGCAGCGCTTAAAGCGGCCAACAGGCTATCGCGTTCACGATCCCGATCGCTTTGATCTAAAAAGGCTTTTGCCACTTCACTGCCGCAAATCGGTTCAGGCAAATCGTTCCTGGAAATTCGTTCATAGGGAGAGTCTATAAAAACAGTTTCCAAGACATTTTTTAATTCGCGTATATTGCCCGGCCAATGATAATCGAATAAAGCCTCCAAGGCTTCGACACTAAAACCGAGCAAGTTTAATCCAAATTGCTGATTGAATTGTTTGAGATAAAAATTGAGCAAATCCGGAATATCTTCTTTGCGCTCTCTTAACGGGGGTAAATGAACTCGGGCGACATTGAGCCGGAAATAAAGATCATCCCTAAACTCTTTTGCCAACATCATTTTTTCTAAATGTCGATTAGTCGCGGCGATGATTCGAATATCGAGAGCAACGCTTTTTTTAGCGCCTAGCGGGTAAACCTCTTTACTTTCCAGAACGCGGAGTATTTTAGCTTGCGCGTAAAGACTCATATCCCCGATTTCGTCGAAAAAAACCGTGCCTCCATCCGCCATTTTCAATTTTCCTGCATAGGGGGTTTGTGCGCCGGTGAATGCGCCTTTTTCATAACCGAATAATTCGCTTTCTAATAAACTATCGGGTAACGCTGCGCAATTGATGGCGATAAAGGGTTTACGCGAGCGTTGACTATGACCGTGGATGAATTTTGCAACGAGCTCCTTTCCAGTTCCCGTCTCGCCAGTAACCAGCACATGACTATCAACATGAGCGACTTTTTCCAAATAGGTTTTGACCTTTTGCATCGATTGGCTAGTGCCGACGAAAGGGTGATGAACGGCCGACATTGAAACCTGGGAATTAGGAATCTGTAATGCCCGGGGACTTAAAAATTTATTAATCGAATTGATAAAGTCTCTTCCGGAGAACGGATATTCAAAATAATCCTTAAAGCCCAAGCGTAATGCTGAAATCGCGAGCCCTTCGGATCCTCTTGTCGTAACTAAGATAACCGGAAATCTTCGGTCTCTCTCATGGATGGATTCAACGATTGCAAGTGTATCGGCACTATTTTTACAAGGCGATTCGAGGATCAGCAATTGTGGCTTCGTTGCTTGGAAGTATTTCAACATTTCCTGACAAGTCGTAGCTTCGACCAGCTCAACTGTCTGATGATGTAAAGCGGCCTGTATCGATTGCCTCAGTTCATAACTCTCAACGGCAAATAAAATCGTTGGTTTATTCATCGAATTTCCCATACTTACAACAAATACCGCGCGAAACTTATTTTAAAAATATCATCGCGAAAAACTTCGAGCCTATTGTTCGAATAGTAGCTGAATTTACGAATATCGACAGCCTTAAAAGTCGATTGTCAACCCGGGAATACCGATACGTTGAATCCTTACGGCATTTCCGCCTTCTTGATAAGCCGGAAGTGTTCCTTCCTTCCGCCAAAGCCTAAAGGCAAGCGCATAGGACAATACCCGAATCGGATAATCTCTAGGCAACTGCTGAAGATAAGGTTGAATTGTCGTGAAATCGGTGACACCGTATTTCTGCATGACAAACCGCAGACCGCCGTTTGCCGGGCCGATGTTGTAAGCCAATAACCCTAACAACAAATCACCGTGCATTTCGTCCAAATAATATTTAAAGGTTGCGGCGGCAAGGTAGGCATTGTAACGATCGTCGGTAATCGAGATATTTTGACCAGTAAAATATTTTTGCGCTTCGTTTTCGACGGCTTTCGGCACCCGGGTAATTTGAAATAAGCCACGACCGCCATCCGGGCTATTCCGAGGGAGAAAAGACGATTCCGCCGCCGCAATGCCCAACAATAAATCGGGATCGATTTGAAAACGCTCCGCGGCATCCTGTACAAGCGAGGTGTACTTCTCTCCTCGGGAGACCATTTGCTGCATAGCACCGACCCCTTGACGGCGATACGCGGCATAAACCTGATGCGCTAGCGTAATCCTTCGGACTTCTTGTTTTCCGCCGACCAGCATCCGGAAATGATTGAAAGCCAACGCAAATCGATCATCCATGACCCATATGCCGGAACCGATCGCTAACATTACTGAAATCACGGGCATTAACATCACGGCCCGACCCTGTAAGCTTCGCCGAAGTTTCCACCAAAACAAGAAGAAAAATGAAGCGAATAGAACTAAAAATGTGATCCCTGCAGCAAAGGGCAAAAGGCTGGTGAGAAATTGCGTTCCAGTAAAGCGTTCTGCCGAATAACCTAGCAACACGATAATCGTCGAAACCAGCGTAATGGTTAACCCGGCTAATTCAATCGACACCAATAAAAACCTGTACTTGAAGTTGGCAGGAAATGTAATGCTTTTTTTCTTGCTGGATCGGCGGGACTGTCGTGCATGTTGTTTGGGTCCACGACGCGCTTTGGTTTTTGGCGTATTACGCTTTGATTTTACTGTGGAAGTAGTCAACGATTAATAAAACAAGAAATAAACAAACGCGTCATTTTAACGATGAAAAAAGATTGACTAAAATACTCAGCACAAGACTGATAACAATCATCGACGTGATTGGAATAAATATAGAGCGTCTTTCATCTACGATTCTGATATCGCCTGGCAAATGACCGAACCAACTGATCAATCCGGGCGCGTAACTAATAATCAAACCTAGAACCAATAAAAAACCACCCATCATTATCAATAATTTGCCCATAACTTATCTCATCGTGAACTCAATTGGGAAAACGTTTACAAATGCCGCTCGATGTCATGCGCCCTCAATCCCCATGCCAAAAGGTTTTCAATACGATGATTCGCACTGCTCATGCGTTCGGTCAAAATAACGAACAACCTTTTATAAAACAAAAAACCGAGCTTGGGATGCTTCTCAAAATACGCATTTAATTGATCACCGACAATTTCCAAGGCACAACCATCGGAGATTGCCGTAACGGTTGCGGTCCGCCGGCGTATCTCATGAAGACAACTTTCGCCGAAAATGTCGCTTTCTTTTAAATCGCAAAAGCCGGCCTTAAGCTGTTTCTTTTGCTTCAGGTCAACCTGTCCGGATACACGCAAACTGCCTTTTTCAATCACAAACAGAGTATTGCCGATATCTCCTTCTTTAACCAACACGTCTTGTACCTTAAATGCATGACGAAACCATGACTCGCCTTCTTTAAATTCCGGATCGGCTAAAACTTCTTTAAGCGTTTGATTCACTGATCTACCTACCAATTAAGGTGTATTACTCCCTTTTGACCGAAAAAACGTCTAAGAACGAGAAGGTGTGAAGTGTGCCTAGCGAGGATGTCGGCAGCAGGACAGATTTTTGCTCAATGCAAAATCTGTATTCACGCCATCCTTAGCGATCGATCTGCCGTCAAGCCCCATGGACGGATTCACGACGCTCCTCGATAGGCATCCCCCACACCGAACTAAATTGAACGATTATTCAGTAAAAAGGGAATAGTTATCCAGAATCATAAGATATACGAAAATAATACACGAAAGATAAAA
>SLIO01000161.1 GCA_007135635.1 Methylomicrobium sp.
CGACTGTTTCATGGTAACGCCATGCGACCGAAGGGCGCTTACTTTGCTCAGGGCGAACGGTAGTTTGAGGCTCTCAACTGCTCTTTTTAGGTTAACAGAATCCTAAACGCAAAAAAGGCATCCCGACGGTAATCGGAATGCCTTTTGGGGTGGCTGGATTGGCGTATTTTGATTATGCAGTGGTGCGATAATATTCGATCGCTGCCGCAACGCCGCTGCCGGCTTTGATGTCGAAGCCGTTATCGAGCAAGGCCATTTCGACACCAGCGATGGCGCCGAGCATCGAGACATCGTTCATGTCGCCGACATGGCCGATGCGGAAAACCTTACCCGCCACTTCGTTCAAGCCCGCGCCCAACGAAATATTATATTTGCTGAAAGCGGTGCTGATGACGTCGCGTGCGTCCTTGCCGGCCGGAACGACCACGGCCGAAACGGTATTCGACTCAAAGCCGGGCTTCGCACACAGTTCCAGACCCCATGCGGCAATCGCTTTACGCGTGCCTTCGGCCAGTCGGTAATGGCGTGCGTATACGTTTTCCAAGCCTTCGGCAAGCAGTAAATCCAGCGCTTTGCGCAGGCCATACAACATCGGGATGGATGGCGTGTAAGGCGTGTAGCCGTCTTTGTTGCTGGCTAGTTGATCTTTCAGGTCGAGAAAGGCGCGTCTGCTTTGTGCGGTATCGCAAGCAGCTATCGCTTTTTGGCTGAATGCGACTAGGGCGGCGCCGGCGGGTAGCATGAAGCCTTTTTGCGAGCCGCTGATCGCGCCGTCGACGCCCCATTCGTCCATGCGGAAATCGATACTGGCGATCGAGCTGACGCCGTCGACGAATAATAATGCCGGGTGTCCGACCGCGTCCATTGCTTTACGAACGCCGCCGATGTCGCTGGTGACGCCGGTCGCGGTTTCGTTGTGCGTGGCCAGAATAGCTTTGATTTCATGTTTGCCGTCTTCTTTCAGGCGCGCTTCAAGATCGTCAAGCGGAATGCCTTCGCCCCAAGGTCTTTCGATGACAATGACTTCGAAGTCTAGGCGTTTAGCCATTGCGGCCCAGAGATGGCTGAATTGACCGAAGCGGTAAATCAAGACCTTATCGCCGGGACTCAAGGTGTTGGTTAAGGCAATTTCCCAGCCGGCGGTTCCTGTTGCCGGAAAAATGAAAGTATGCCCGGTTTCGGTATTGAAGACTTTTTTCAGGTCTTCCAGCAAGGGTTTGAACAACTCGGGGAAGATCGGCGAACGATGGTCTTCGCTCGGGACGTTCATCGCGCTGAGAACTTCGTCGGGAATGTTTGTTGGACCTGGAACATACAAATGATTACGGCCTGCCATGGTTATTGCCTCTTTGAATTGAATGGTGAAAAAAAGAATTGAATGGTAAAGAAAATAAGTTGATTCGTTTCGGGTGGGGCGTTGTTCCGGGAATTGCCGGTATTGCATTCGAATATTGCAAATTTGCCCATTTTCGCTAAGGCAACTGCATTGTAACTATTCAATCCCCCGGCAATTATCGTTCCCACGCTGGAGCGTGGGAACGATAGGGGGGTATGTGAATAATTATACCTTTCGTAGACCAAAATTCGGCACCGGGGTGTCCGTCAAAGGACGCCGTGAATACGTCCATGTAGGCTCTATGCCAGCATCCCTGCTGGCAAAGCCTTTGCCGAACACCCCGGTGCCTCTTTAGATACTACCGAAATTTGAAGTGCGAAAGGTATACACTGCATTAATTAAAGTACGATGGATGAGTATTTTGATACCGATTCGTTACCCTGAAAACGAACGCTAAAGCGCTCAATGTTGCCATATTTGCAGTTAATCGGCAAGCGTCGGTTGCTGGATGTTGCGGGCCGCAGCGGTGAGTTAAGAAAGTTAAAATTGACAATATCGTCTCCAAAAGTACAATGTCCGATTTATTTTGCGCCCGGTTCGGGTCAAATTTAACCGAATCGAGGGTGACTTCGCCCCGCAAGAAATTAACATATTTATAGGAAGACACAATGAGCCACACCTTGTATGAAGCGTCCGTGCAACGCGTTCAGCGCTGCGAGCTTGCTGTTCCGGGCTCGAATCCCGATATGTTCGAAAAAGCGTTGAAAAGCGGTGCGGATTTCATATTTTTGGATCTCGAGGATGCCGTGGCGCCTGACGATAAATTGCAAGCCCGCAAAAATGTCATTCAAGCGATCAATGATTTGGATTGGAAAGGAAACGGTATCACGATTTCGGTGCGCATCAACGGCTTGGATACGCAATACATGGTTCGCGATGTTGTCGACCTGGTCGAACAAGCCGGACATAAACTCGACACGATTCTAATCCCGAAAGTCGGCGTCTATGCCGATGTCTACATGGTCGAGGCGATGGTTAATCAACTCGAAATGCAACAAGGCTTGAAAAACCGCATCGGTATCGAAGCCTTGATTGAAACGGCATTGGGTATGGCAAACGTAGAAGATATCGCCCGCAACGGCGCATCTGGGCGTTTGGAAGCTCTACATTTCGGCGTCGCCGATTATGCGGCCAGCAACCGTGCCAGAACGACCAATATCGGCGGTTTGAATCCCGATTATCCGGGCGATCAATGGCATGCCGCGATCAGCCGTATGACGGTCGCGTGCCGTGCCTTTGGTCTGCGCCCGATCGACGGGCCGTTCGGCGATATCAATGATAAGGACGGTTATAAAGCCGCTGCAAGGCGCGCTGCCGCGCTTGGCTGTGAAGGCAAATGGGCGATTCATCCGTCTCAAATCGAATTAGCTAACGAAATCTTTACGCCGCCTTTGGCTGAAATTGAAAAGGCCGAGCGTATTTTGGCTGCCCTAAAAGAGGCCGCCGCGCAAGGCAAAGGCGCCGCTGCGCTGGACGGGCGCTTGATCGATGCCGCGTCCGAAAAGATGGCCAATAATGTCGTTAAGGCCGCCGAAGCGATTGCCGCAAAAGGTCAGTAAACGATTGGAATAGGCCCGCGCCGATTTTCGGCGTGGGCCTTTCTTTACTTTTTTTAAATAGAAGAGGTTATGCTGTGGATATCCATGAGTATCAGGCAAAAGAGATTTTAACGGAATACGGCGTTAAGATCGCCGACGGCGGTTTGGCTTACAGCCCGGAAGATGCGGTTCAGCGTGCGCGGGAAATCGGCGGTAGTATTTGGGCGGTTAAGGCGCAGATTCATTCCGGTGCGCGCGGCAAAGCCGGCGGCATTAAATTGTGCCGTTCGCATGACGATGTTGCGAAAGCCGCCGAAGAATTGTTGGGTAAACGGCTCGTAACCCATCAAACCGGACCTTCCGGTAAAGTCTGCGGAAGACTCTATGTCGAAGCGGGTACCGATATCGCGAAAGAATTGTATTTTTGCCTCCTCGTGGACCGCAGCTCCGAGCGCATCGTGATGGTCGGTTCGGCTCAGGGCGGCATGGACATCGAAGAGTTGGCGCAGACCCATCCCGAAGCGATTACCAAAATCTACATCGAACCGTCGGTTGGCTTGCAGGATTTCCAAGCGCGAGCAATGGCTTTTGCATTGGGCTTGCCGGTGTCAATGATCAATACCGCCGTTAAAACGATCAACGGCTGCTACCGAGCGCTGCGTGACAACGATGCGAATATGCTCGAAATCAATCCGTTAGTTGTGACAGGCAAAGAAGAATTGCTGGCTTTGGACTGTAAAATGGGTTTCGACGACAACGCCTTGTTCCGCCGTCACCGAATCGCCGAATTGCGCGACAAGACCCAAGAAGATCCGCGCGAAATGGCGGCTGCCGATCGCGGTCTGAGCTATGTGGGCCTGGATGGCGATATCGGTTGTATGATCAACGGTGCCGGTCTCGCGATGGCGACGATGGACATGATCAAATTGGCCGGCGGAGAGCCTGCGAACTTTCTCGACGTTGGTGGCGGCGCATCGCCGGAGCGGACCGAGAAAGCGTTTCGTCTGGTCTTGGCCGACAAAAACGTCAAGGCGATGCTGGTCAATATTTTCGCCGGCATCAATCGCTGCGATTGGATTGCTGAAGGTGTCGTACATGCAGTTAAGAAAATCGATATGAGTATTCCTTTAATCGTGCGTTTGTCCGGTACCAATGTCGAGGAAGGGCGTCGTATCATCGCCAAGAGCGGCTTGCCGATTATTACCGCTGAAACCTTGGCGGAAGCGGCCGAAAAAGCCGTGCAAGCACGTAATGAAGTAGTGGCGAGAAAGGGCTGAGAGAAGACACATGGCAATTTTAATCAACGAAAATACACGCATTATCGTTCAAGGTTTTACCGGTAAAATCGGCTCGTTTCATGCGCAGGACATGATTAACTACGGCTCTAAAGTCGTCGGCGGCATTACTCCGGGGAAAGGCGGTCAGTCGCATCTTGGACTGCCGGTGTTCAATACGGTTAAGCAGGCAGTCGATCAAGTCGGTGCCGAAGCCAGCATCGTCTTCGTACCGCCCGCTTTCGCGGCCGATTCGATCATGGAAGCAGCCGATGCAGGCATCAAATATTGCGTTGCAATTACCGATGGTATACCGACTCAAGACATGATGAAGGTCAAAAACTTTCTGCGCCGTTTTCCAGAAGACGAACGCATGATTCTGACCGGTCCTAACTGCGCCGGTACGATCAGCCCCGGACGTTCGATGCTGGGCATCATGCCGGGCCATATTTACATGCAGGGTAATGTCGGGATCGTCGGGCGTTCGGGTACATTGGGCTATGAGGCGGCTGATCAGTTAAAAAGACTCGGCATTGGCGTGTCGACTTCAGTTGGTATCGGCGGCGATCCGATCAACGGCAGCTCGCATCGCGATATTCTCGAACATTTCGAACGAGACCCGGAAACCAAGGTCGTCTTGATGATCGGTGAAATCGGCGGTCCGCAAGAAGTCGAAGCCGGTATTTTCGCGAAGGAACACATGACTAAGCCGCTGGTTTCTTATATCGCGGGTTTAACCGCTCCGGAAGGGCGTAGAATGGGGCATGCGGGTGCGATCATTTCGTCGGCCGGCGAAAGTGCGGCCGAGAAAGTCGCGGTATTGAAGGATTTGGGCGTAACGATCGCACCGACACCTTCGGCGATGGGTGAGACGGTTGCCTCGGTTTTGGCCAAATTGGCATAAATTTGGTGAACAGTAAGCGGTAAAACGGAAAGCGGAAAGCAGTCATGTGTAGGGTGCGCATCGCGCACCTGTGTCGGGTTTATCGTCGGGTTCGGAGCCGTGGAAAGGTGCGCGATGCGCACCCAACGATGCTAACGCTCACCACCATTAAGTTAAGCCGTCACAGAATGAGTAATGCTGGCATTCAGGCTCGAATGTGCCTCAAAAGCTTACCATCCATGGCACTGGATTCCGCCAGTCCATGGCGGAATGACGGGTTTCCCTTAACTTAATGGCATTGCACCTAACGCTAGGTGAGGGGAAGCCGGCTCTGTTTGATGTCAGTCTGCATTTTTCGAAGTCGGGCCGTTGCGGCATCGATAATTGCTTTTCGGCAAGCTGCCGCTCATAACTCATAATGCCACAGCGGAGTCTTAATCCTAAAAAGAGCAGTTGGTAAGTGTTGTAGACCGTTCGTGCTGAGCCAAGTCGAAGCATGAAGGGTCTACAACACTTACACCAGCTTGGTGTAGCCTCAAACTACCGTTCACCCTTCGACAGGGCTCTCAAGAAACAGCTTTTTTGTATATTTAAAATCAATGACTTGCCAAGATATAAAAATACAAAAAATTACGTCAAACAGCGACTGTTTCATGGTAACGCCATGCGAC
>SLIO01000095.1 GCA_007135635.1 Methylomicrobium sp.
AAACTCAATTGAAGATAAGCGGAAATCGTGCCAAGTTCTGTTAAAGATGTAAGTTATTGATATTATGAATAGTAAATATTAGCTCTTGTTGGGCAAGGGTTGTTTTGTGTCTTTGTGAACCGGTCTGGTGCATTGCGGAGTAGATTTTAGTGCGTCGTCGTTTATGGCGAGGTTACGGGCGCGATTTATTGCTCATTTTCTTCGGCGGCAACAGTTTCCCTAACAAAATGCAAAGCAAAATTGAAGCGGGCCGGCCTACCGAGTTCCGCATGTAAATCGTCTTCGAGCCGAGTAAATACCGATTCGTCCGGCATGGTATTAGTGAGTAGATCGGCATTTAGATTGAGCGGTCGTAGCGTATTGACCTTGATATTACGAAGTTCAAGCCGGTGTCCATTGATTTGATAGGTTCTACCGGCCAATTGCGTTTTGATATTGGCGATATGCTCCATGGTTTGGAAAGAATAGAACAAGGGAACGGAAATCAATGCCAACAATAGGCTTGATACCAAAATGCCTTTTCTGGCCCGAGTAAAAGGCGCGAACCCGATGACCATGAACGAAATGAGGGCGGCCATCGTAATTCCGATCAAGTTGGTCAAGAATAAGAGCATGGCGCCCAAAAAAATATCGGTATCAAGCCAACCGATGCCGATACCTGCAACGCAGAGAGGAGGCACCAAGGCGACTGCGATGGCAACGCCCGGTAAGCTTTTAGCGATACTTTCGCGGGCTTGGGCCATGGCTCCGGCGATACCGGAAAAAACCGCGACCAACAAATCCAGCGTAGAAGGATGCAAACGGGCTTCGATTTCCGGCGTGGCATCCTTGAAAGGCAGTAATGCCGCCATTGCCGATGAAATCGCAAGCGCGATGCCAATGCCGATCAGCAGCGAAACGATTGATTCTCGAGTCAAGAATTTTTCTGAGCGAAGTAAGCCCATTGACAAGGAAATAATTGGTGCCATCAAAGGCGCCAAAACCATCGCGCCGATAACGACGGATGGACTACTCAGGAATAAACCCAACGTAGCGAGCATGGAGCTGAGTACCATCAATAGGATATAAGTACTGGTGGGCCTGGCGTTTTCCTTGAGTGCTAAGAATACATCCTTGAAATCGGATTCGAGTGCATGGGGGAAAAACGGTAGAGCATTGCTGAAATATTTCAGCCGGTTTTCTCCTTGGGGCAGGTTTTCGACATTGAAATTTTCTTTGTCGTCGGATTGCGAGTTGAGCGATCGAAAACTGTCGCCGGCAGTGATTTTAAGAGCTGCGGGAACGGATTCTAAAAATAGTTCTCGTGTCGAGATCCGTTTGTGTTCAATCCAAAAGTCAATATCCTGTTTTGCGATGATGCGCAAAGAAACGCTTCGAACAAATCCTAGTTGCTTAGGTAGCTGTGCCGAAGCTTGCGGAATGGCCATCAATGTCGATTGGATGTAACTTAAAATCGATTGTGGTGCAAAGAACACGAAGGACAATCGACCATCTTTAAGCGAAGCCGATTCTCCGAAAAGTTTGGCAAATGGATTTCGTTTTGCTAGATCCAATAGATACAAGCCGATGATTGCCGTTTTTACGGATTTGCCTTTCGCGGTTTCTATCTCGATGGCAATAGGTTGCAAGCTAAAGGCATGAATTAAGCGCTGACAATAAAATTTACTTTTTTTCCAGACATTTCGCGTATTGCCGGCTTCGATCAATTCGGCTAATGCGGTTTGATTCAATAAGCCGATGCCGCGGCTAATGAATTCTCCATTGCAGCGGATCAAATCGATCGGAACCGTTTCTGTTTGTAATGCCAAAGCCAAGCAGTCGTCGAGCTTATTTGGCAGTCCGAGATGATCGAAAAATACGGGTCTTAATTCGTTCGGATACGGAAGAAAGCTCAATGCGATGGTTTTATTGAATGCGGTAGTGAGAACCGCCTGAAATTCTGTGTGCTTAACCCAAACTAGAGCATGCTTTAGTTTGCCATTGACATGCAGTCCACTAAGGTTGGACATTTTAATTGGGCGAATTGCGATGCCGTTTTCTAAAATTAGCGGATGTTGCTTGACTAGAACCAAATTCTTTTTATCCAACTCATCGGAGTGAATTAGGTAAAGCGGTTTAGATTCTGTCATTCGATAAATACCTTCACAAGTCAGGCGGGGTTATGTGATTTCAATGATCTTTTATTTCAACGGTCTGCCTTTGGCGTCTACGTCGAAATGTTTGCTGAGTAACAGTGCAAATTCGATAAACCCCCAGACCACGCCAAAGCCGATGGTTAGAACGGTTACTGCGATCTGAGCAAGACCAATCCAATAATAGCCAAGATAAAACCGATGCGCGCCGATGCCGCCTAAAAGCAAAGCGAGTATTGTTGCGAGTAAGCGGGATTTTATCGGTTGGTGAGGGTTGAGGTAAGACCCGATCAAGACAACCGATTTGGCTTCGCCTTCTTCCAGCTCGAAATTTATATCGTCGCCAGACTCCGGTAAGCCGGGGGATTTCCAGTGGTCGAGATGAAATTCATAAAATGAGTCTCCGCTTTTTATTACGCCGGTTTGTCTACCGAGGTCAAAACTTTCTATATGTCCGATCATGTTTGTTGAATGAGGTTTAAGGTTTAAGGTTTAAGGTTCAAGGTTCAAGGTTCAAGGTTCAAGGTTCAAGGTTCAAGGTTTAAGGTTTAAGGTTTAAGGTTTAAGGTTTAAGGTTTAAGGTTTAAGGTTTAAGGTTTAAGGTTTAAGGTCGAGGCGGGTTTATTCGTCTTTGATTCGTACCGCGAGGACATCGCATTTGGCATGGTGTAATACGCCGTTTGCCGTGGATCCTAACAGCAATGCCAGTCCATGCCGGCCGTGCGAGCCGACGACGATCAAATCGACTGCATTTTCTTCGGCGATTCTGACGATCTCGATTTTCGGGCTGCCCAATTCTAGGAAAAGGTTGTCTTCGTTTACCTTGAGCCGTTCAGCGAGTTTTTCCAACCGTAATTTGGCAGACTCCATTAATTGTTCGGTCAAGTCGATTTCATAGGGGATGATTGGTCCGTTTACGGTATCGACGATCGGGAGATTGTCGACGACATGCAGCAAGCTTAATTGGGCTTGGTATTTATCGGCCAAGTCTCGAGCGCGTTCGGCAATGGTATCGGTATGATCGGAAAAGTCGATCGCAAGTAAGATATGAGCATAATTTATCATGAACTTTCCTTTAGAATTGGCAGGTTAGGGGAATAACTGAGCCATGAGCCAATAAGAGGCCATTATATATAAGAATGCGATACCCAGCCCAAAGCTAAAGGATTCGGACAAGGCATGACGAAGGATGTGGCCGGTAATCAGCCAATGCCAGATCATTAACGCGACCATTGCCGCAAAAGCCAACAGCGAAACCCTGCCGGTCGTCATGCCGGCAATGATCGGGAGCGCGAAGAAACTGATCAAGGCATCGGTTCCAAATAGCGCGCTCGATGTTTGCACAAAACGACCGGGTTTTCGTGAAATGAGCAATATGATTTTGGCAAAGGCCAGCAATAATAATGCGCCGACTGATACCTGCACAATTGCGTTAAACCAGCCGCTATCGATATAGAGCATCAAAAAACCCAGTATGGCATAGGCCATAATAGAACTCAGTAGCAAAGCCTGCGAAAAGGGAAGGTCTTGCGGGCCTTTCCGAAATCGGCAAATATCGAAAAAAACCATGACCCATTCGTACATAAACTAGCCGGCTTCTTCGAGTTTGGTTTCGGCTTCGAGCCATTCCGTTTCGGCTTCTTCAAGTTCCTTATCGATCCGGGTTTTGCGGGTCAGTATCTGTTTTAAGCGTTCTTTCTCCTGGTCCTGATAAACAGCCGGATCGGCTAATTGCTGCTCTATTTCGTATTGTTCCCGGTGTAGTTTTTCGACCGCGAGTTCGGCTTTTTTCAGTGCATCGAGCAATGGCTTGTTTTTCTGCCGGCGTTCGGCTTCAAGTTTGCGCTGGTCTTTTCGAGAAAGCGATTGGCTGACGGCTTCTTCGGGCGATTCTTCGCTTTTGGTTTGTTCGGTCAGCCATGAGCGGTAATCGTCCAGATCGCCGTCGAAAGGTTGGACTTTACCGTCTGCAACCAACAGCAATTGATCGGTAACCGAACGCAGCAAATGCCGGTCGTGCGATACGATCAGCATGGCGCCTTCATAATCTTGCAGCGCAATGCTCAAGGCATGGCGCATTTCCAAATCGAGATGATTGGTCGGCTCGTCCAGCAGCAATAGATTCGGGTTTTGATACACCAGTATCGCTAAAACCAAGCGTGCTTTTTCTCCTCCGGAAAAAGGGCCGACCGGTTCCATTACTTTGTCGCCTCTAAAATCGAAACCGCCGAGATAGTTGCGTAAATCCTTTTCGGTCGCTTTTTTATCGAGTCTTTGCAGATGCTGCAACGGGCTTTCATCGATTCGCAATTGCTCGAGTTGATGCTGGGCGAAATAGCCGATGTTCAGTGCGTCGGCGCTCATTATTTCGCCGGTCAAAGGCTGCATTTCTCCGGCCAACACTTTAATTAAACTGGATTTGCCGGCACCGTTTGGGCCTAATAGGCCGATCCGATCTCCGGGGGCAAGCGTCAACTCCGCTCCATCGATTACAAGGGTCGACCCGTAACCGATGCCGGCCTCTTGCAACCTGAGCAATGGGTTGGGCATTTTTTGCGGTTTACGGAAGCTGAAATTAAAAGGCGAGTCGACATGCGCTTGAGCGATGATTTCCATTCTTTCCAGCGACTTGATCCGGCTTTGCGCTTGCTTGGCTTTGGTAGCCTTGGCTTTGAAGCGGTCGACAAAGCTTTGGATATGTGCGATTTCGCGTTGCTGTTTTTCGAACGCGGATTGTTGCTGTGCGAGTTTTTCCGCGCGCATTTTTTCGAAAGCCGAATAGTTTCCGGTATAGATTTCGATTTTGTTTTGTTCGATATGCGCGATGTGGCTGGCGATGGCATCGAGAAAATCGCGGTCGTGCGAGATCAACAACAGCGTGCCGGGATATTTGCAAAGCCAATCTTGCAGCCAAATGACCGCATCTAGATCGAGATGGTTGGTCGGCTCGTCGAGCAGTAAAAGATCCGAACGGCACATCAAGGCTTGCGCCAGATTCAAGCGCATGCGCCAGCCGCCGGAAAACGAGCTAACCGGGTTTTGTTCTTGATCGGGGCGAAAACCCAGTCCGTTCATCAAGCGGGCCGCGCGAGTTTCGGCGGTATAACCGCCGATGATATCTAAGGCGGCATGCAATTCCGCCAGTTTTAGCCCGTCGCCGGCTTGTTCGGCTGTGCTTAACTGTTTTTGCAGTCGTCTTAACTCCTGATCCCCGTCGATCACGTAATCGATCGCCGAGTAGGCGACTGCCGGCGTTTCCTGTGCGACATGGGCGACTTCGAGGCCCGGCGGCATCGAAAAATCGCCTTCATCCGTATGCAATTCGCCTCTCAGTAGTGCGAAAAGGCTGGATTTTCCCGCGCCGTTCGCACCGGTCAGGCCGACTTTTTGGCCTTGATGTATTGTGAAGGACGCTTGGCTGAACAGTATGTTTGGGCCGCGCCTTAGGGATACGTTTTTAAAATTCAGCATGTTCGAAGTTTAACTTTTTCGATCTATCATATTTTGCGCTTGCTCCGCGAATTCTTTCAGTTTACCTTTTTTGACGGGGATGGCGGAGCTATTGACTTAAGCGCCTATACCGATGTGAAGTACAACTTTTTCACATTGGCGAATCAGGAAT
>SLIO01000254.1 GCA_007135635.1 Methylomicrobium sp.
CGATCTAAGCGTTCCGGGTACTGTTAGGAATGCTTTTTTCATAAAAGGAAAAAAAATCCACATGTTAGATCCCCGTTTATTTAGATCCGATCTTGATTTAATTCAACAGCAACTGAAGCGCCGAGCGTTCGAATTCAATGCGGCCTATTATTCCGAATTGGAGGCCAAACGTAAGGCGATACAAGTCAAAACGCAGGATCTGCAAAACGAACGTAACAGCCGGTCGAAGTCGATCGGCAAGGCTAAGGCCAATGGTGAAGATATTCAGCCCTTGCTCGATCAGGTCCAACATTTAGGCGATCAGTTGAAATCGGCGGAAACCGAACTCAACGAAATCCAGTCTAAAATGACCGAATTGATGGAAGGTATTCCGAATATTTTGGACGATTCGGTGCCAGACGGCCGCGACGAGGAAAGTAATGTCGAAATGAGCCGTTGGGGCGAGCCGACACAGTTCGATTTCGAACCGAAGGATCATGTCGACTTGGGCGCGAAAGTTTGCGGCATGGATTTTGAACTGGGCGCGAAGATCGCTAGCGCGCGCTTCGTTGTGTTGCAAGGACCGCTGGCGCGCTTGCAGCGGGCGCTTATTCAATTCATGCTCGATACGCACGTCAATGAGCATGGCTATACCGAAACCTATGTACCGTTTCTGGTCAATGCACAGAGCTTACGCGGCACCGGACAGTTACCGAAATTCGAGCAAGACTTGTTTAAAGTCAATAACGAGCCGCCCTATTATTTGATCCCGACCGCCGAAGTGCCGGTGACCAATATCGTACGCGACGAGATCGTCGATTCGAAGATCATGCCTCTGAAGTTCGTTTGCCATACGCCTTGTTTCCGCAGCGAAGCGGGCGCTTACGGCAAAGACGTCAAAGGCATGATTCGTCAGCATCAATTCGAAAAAGTCGAATTGGTGCAGATCGTTAAGCCTGAGGATTCAGCGTTCGCTCACGAAGAATTGACCGGGCATGCCGAAATTATATTGAAAAAACTAAAACTGCCGTATCGTAAAGTATTGCTCTGCGCCGGCGATACCGGTTTCTCCTCAGCCAAAACCTATGATTTGGAAGTCTGGCTGCCGGGACAGGGTGTTTATCGGGAAATATCATCGTGTAGTAATTTCAAGGATTTTCAAGCTAGGAGATTACAAGCGCGTTGGCGAAATCCCGAAACCGGTAAACCGGAATTGGTTCATACGCTGAACGGTTCCGGCTTGGCTGCAGGAAGAACATTGATTGCGGTGATCGAAAATTATCAGGACGAGCAAGGGAGAATTCATGTGCCGGAAGTTCTGCTGCCTTATCTCGGCGGTATTGATGTGATTGAGTAATACTAGTGAGTAGTGAGTAGTGAGCAGTGAGCAGTGAGCAGTGAGCAAGTAGTGAGTAGTTAGCAGTGAATGGTGAATAGGCGGCTCTCGGAATCCTTTGTGGAAGCGACGCCTTCGTCGCGACTGGCGAAGCCTAAGACGTTTATCCCTCAAGCGGGGCGGGTTGAATGCCCCGCCCCTTTTTCTTTGGATTGACTCAGTAAAAGCCATGAAAATGATCAAACGATTACTCTCGCTGTGTTTTTTACTAATGTTCGGCTATCTTCATGCTGAACCGATTCTTCGGATGTCTACGACCACCAGCACCGAACATTCGGGCTTGTTGTCGGTGTTGAATCCGGTTTTCGAAAAACAAAAAGGCGTCAAAGTACATGTCATCGCGGTGGGAACCGGCAAAGCCTTGAAATTGGGTGAAAACGGCGATGTCGATCTGATGCTGGTGCATGCGCCGGAAGCAGAAATAGCCTTTATAAATGCCGGTTACGGTGTCGACCGTAGGCCTGTGATGTTTAACGATTATGTCATCGTCGGTCCCGATACCGATCCGGCGCAAGTCGTCGTTTCCGAATCAGCCAACGAAGCTTTTGAAAAAATTGCCCGGAGCCGGGCGGTTTTTATTTCTCGTGGCGATGAGTCCGGCACGCATCAAAAGGAGAAACAAATTTGGCGCGCAGTAGAAATCGAACCTCAAGGTTTTTGGTATATATCGACCGGGCAGGGAATGGGTGCGGTATTGCAAATGGCCGATCAAAAACTGGCCTATGCCTTGACCGACCGGGGCACATACATTTCGTATCAAGATAAAATAGAAATTGGCATCGTTTTTGAACATGATCAGGCGCTATTCAATCCTTATCATGTCATTGCGGTCAATCCCAAACGCTATCCCACCGCTCAATACGAACTGGCAAAGCAATACATCGAATTCCTCATAGGCGAGCAAGGACAAGCATTGATAGCCGGTTTCAAACGGTCTGGGCAGCAGTTGTTTTATCCGGATGCCGTTAATGAGCGATGAATAGTAAGCATTGAATGAATGCGCTTTTCTGAGTAATGGATTTCATTTTGCGCGAATACTCATAAAGAATCGTTAAATATGCTAATCTTTGTGGTTTTATAACTTTGAATATTAAGCATGATTGTTGTTGGCATTGGCGCATCGGCGGGCGGGTTGGAGGCTTTGCTTCCTTTCGTATCGCATTTATCACCGGACACCGGAATGAGTTTTATCGTAGTGCAACATGGCGAGGCTAATCAGCCGAGTTTGTTGGCCGATTTATTACGCAAGGAAACGACTCTGCCGGTTAACCAAGCTGAAAACGGTGCCGTTTTTCAAGCCAATACAATTTATGTCGCCCCGCACGATGTCGATATTGCAATCGATCGCTATCGTTTCAAATTCAGCCGGCCATTTTCTTGCCAAGTTCCTAATGTTTCAATCGATTATTTTTTCGAGAGTCTTGCCGAGTCATGTCAAGACAAGGCCATAGCCATTGTGTTTTCAGGCGCCGGCAGTGACGGCGCGCTATATGTTTTACCGAATTGGAGCATGAACTGCAAACGACTCGTGAGGCTTTGCGAACCGTGACCGAAGCGTTGGGTAACTCGGTTGGCGAATGGCAAATCATGCATGAAGAAACGCAGGTAACCAACGAAGAGCTCCAGTCGAATAATGAAGAGTTAGAAACGTCTAACGAGGAATTGCAATAGATTAAAGAGGAATTAACCTTGGTGAACGATGAATTGACCGTTAGAACGAAAGAGTTAGCCGGTTTAAACGACGACTTAAGAAATATACTGGAAAGCATCGAAATGGCCGTGATCGTGATCGACAGTCGGATGCGAATCACGCTTTATAATGGCGTCGGTCAGCGTTTGCTGCAACTGAATTCGATGACCCACGGCATGCCTACAATCGAATCATTAGAAATATTGTTTGGTTGCGAAAATCTAGTCGGCCCTGTGCAACAAGTGAGAAAGACACAACTAAGTATCACGATAAAGAAAGAAAAACAGGGGCGACATTATGATCTCACGCTGTATCCCTGCCGGAGCCTTGCCAGCGAAGAGGTGACAGGAGTTGTGTTGACCATCAAGGATATTACCGAACAATTCTTGGCGGAACAACAAATCCGTCTATCGGCGAGTGTGTTCGATGCCGCTAATGAAGCGATTGTGATTGCCGACGAAAATAACCGGATTATTTCGGTGAATCCGGCATTCACTGAAATTACGGGTTACAGCAAGAGCGAAGTATTGGGAAAAGGCCCGAAGATACTCAATTCCGGTAAGCAGACGAAGTCGTTTTACCGAAATCTTTGGCATACCCTTGAGGAATCGGGATGCTGGAAGGGCGAGATCTGGAGCAAACGCAAGAATGGTGAGATTTATCCGGAATGGCTCTCAATCAGCGCATTGAAAGAAGCGGGAGGCGGGGTTTCTAAATATGTCGGCATTTTTTCGGATATCGTTCAATCGCTAAAGGCACAGCAATTGATCCATCAGCAGGCTAATTTCGATGCACTGACCCAATTACCCAATCGTAACTTGTTTTACGATCGTTTACAGCAGGCCATTACTAAAGCGCAACGTGAACAAAAGCTATTCGGGTTAATGTTTATCGATCTTGATGGCTTCAAGGATATCAATGATGCGCTTGGGCATTCACTAGGCGACCGCGTGCTGCAGGAAGTTGCCGCACGCATGGCTCATATCTTTAGGGAGTCCGATACCTTTGCCAGATTTGGCGGGGATGAATTTACGGTGCTGGTCCCTAATTTGGAGTCCGAAACCGATATGATCGCACCGACCGAAAAAATACTCGAAGCCATTCAAATTCCGATTCAGGCGGACGACCATGAACTGAATATTACTGCCAGTGTCGGCATCACGATTTACCCGAATGATGGCCGAGAGGCAGAGACATTGCTTAAAAATGCTGATAATGCGATGTACTCGGCGAAGGCGGAGGGCCGCAACGCCTATCGTTTTTTTACCCAAGAAATGCATGAGAAGGCGCAGCGTCAGCACCGTATCGTTAACGAAATTAAAAACGCGGTTAAATTCGAACGTTTTATCGTTTACTATCAGCCGGTCGTTGACTTACAAAGCCAGCGTTTGTGCGGTGCAGAGGCGTTAATTCGCTGGCAGCATCCGGTGAGAGGGTTTATTTCGCCGGATGAGTTTATTCCGGTTGCAGAAAGCTTGAATCTTATCGGGCAGATAGGCGAGTTCGTGTTAGCCAAGGCCTGTGATTTTATTGCCGGTTTGAATAACGAATTGGGGGTTGACTTATCGATAGCGGTCAATTTCTCATCGCTACAATTTGTTAATAGCAGCTGTGTGGATAAATGGCTGGATATGATTAACCAGAGTGGCGTCGGTACAAGTAATTTTGTTGTTGAAATAACCGAAAGTTTGATGATGAGCCACAAGGAGCATTATGTTCAGCAATTGCAAAAGCTGAGATCTCAGGGCATTAAAATTGCTTTGGATGATTTCGGCACCGGTTTTTCATCGCTTAGTTATTTAAAGAAACTGCCGGTCGATATCATCAAAATTGACCGGACTTTCATAAGGGACATACTGGTCGATTCGAGTGATGCGTCGCTCGTCGAATCGATTCTCGATATCGCTAATAATTTCCGGCTTGAAGTCATCGCCGAAGGTGTCGAAGACGAAGGGCAGGCCGAATTTCTCAAGGCCCGTTCATGTGGCTACGCGCAAGGTTATTACTATAGTAAACCATTGCCCGAGGACGAGTTCAAACAGTTTGCGGTCGGCAAAAGATTTTGTGACAAGATTAAGTAAAAATTTTAACCGCAGTCGATCGCGCTTTCGTTTAGCAACGTAGTCCGAATGGGCGAGGTCACGAATTTCCCGTATTACGCTGGCGCTGCATAACGGCTAAATTCTATACACCGAAACCACCCTTAAAAGGATACCTACGATTTTGCCATTGGACGTAAGCTGTGCAATTTGCTCGCCCTGCGGGAGATCGGCTTATTGCGAAAGTAGCTGCATGCAAACTTGACTCAATTTTAAAGATCTTTTATCACTGAAAGAATTTTAACTATTCAAGCGACCATAAATAGTCGACTATATGATCTAGTTCTTCGTCCGTTAGAATATTATGACGCCCGTAGGGCGGCATGCTGGTTTCCGAGTTGAAAATACTCGCATCCCGGATTTGTTGCTTCAATTGTTGTGGGGTTTTGAAACGGGCGCTCAGGTCGCTTAGCGGTGGACCGATATTGCCGGCCGATTCGCCGTCTTCGATGACATGACAGGCAAGGCAATTGCCCTTGTTTCGGTCGAATGCCAGTTGTTTGCCTTGTTGTCGAAGTGAATTGGGATTTACGGCGCAGCCGGTTATGATTACGGACAGAAGAACAACGAATGGTCCGAAACTTAACA
>SLIO01000464.1 GCA_007135635.1 Methylomicrobium sp.
AAGAGATTCGAACGGCGCTGGTGAACATTTTTTAATTCAATGCCTGAGTAAACTACCGGAAGTAACTATGAATACTGCAACTCAATTTAGAGCGGAAGCGGCTCCAACCATGAAAACACTCATAAACAAAAGCATCTTCGTGAAACCAGTGAATTTTGAAGGCGAAATGGGCGCGACAGTCGGCTCGATACATGCCGACAATCCGAGAATTACATGCCGTAATGTGAATGTATTTTATGGAGACAATCATGCGATACAAGACATTAATCTGGATATCGGTACCAATGAAGTCATTTCGTTGATCGGCCCATCCGGTTGCGGTAAATCGACTTTTTTGCGTTGTTTGAATCGGATGAACGATACCGTCGAAGGTTGTCGGGTGAAGGGAGAAATCAAGATCGACGATGTTGATGTCTATTCCAAACACCAGGATGTCGTGCCGCTTCGAGCCCAAGTCGGTATGGTGTTTCAAAAACCCAATCCATTCCCGAAATCGATTTACGACAACATCGCTTACGGCCCGAAAATCCATGGCCTGGCTTCGACAAAAGCCGAATTGGATGTAATCGTCGAGTCATCATTGCGTAAGGCCGGGCTTTGGGATGAAGTCAAAGACAGGCTCGATGAGTCAGGCACCGGCTTGTCCGGCGGTCAGCAGCAACGCTTGTGTATTGCTCGTACCTTGTCAGTTGAGCCTGAAGTCATTTTGATGGACGAGCCCTGTTCGGCATTGGACCCGATTGCGACGGCGAAAATCGAGCAATTGATCGACGAACTAAGGCAGCGCTACACGATCGCGATTGTGACGCATTCGATGCAACAAGCTGCCCGGGTTTCGCAGCGAACGGCTTATTTTCATCTCGGTAAATTAATTGAAGTCGGTAAAACCAGCGATGTCTTCACCAACCCGAAGCATAACTTGACTCAAGATTACATTACCGGAAGATTCGGATAAGCGAAGTGCAGCGGTTACTACCCCCCTATTATAAAAATTTATGAAAGAACATACGGTTCATCTGTTCGACGGCGAACTCAGTCATTTACATTATTTAGTACTGGAAATGGCCGGCTTGGTCATCGATCAATTAGATACAGTTATGACGTCGCTCGATGAAGGCGAGGCCTCTATCGCCGAAAAAGTGGTGGCTCGGGATCGGGAAGTTAATGAATATGAGCTGAAAATCGACGCCGAGGTTCTGTCGATTCTTGCTAAGCGTACTCCGGTTGCGAACGATTTAAGAAGGGTGATTTCGATTTCGAAAATTGTCGTCGACTTGGAAAGAATCGGAGACGAAACGGTAAGGATCGCGAAATTGATCATGGATATGTTCGACCCGCAAACAAGCGACCCGAATCCTCAGTTGCTCAGGGATATCGTCAGGATGGGCACGATGGCGCGAGGCATGCTCAGAAAAGCGACCGACGCTTTTGATACCGGTAACCTGGATGATGCTTACGAGCTTATCAAGGGAGACTGGGATTGCGGTCAAGAATTTCAGGACGGTATCCGTCGTCAATTGACCTTTGTGATTCAGGATGCTCGTTTGATCGGCAGGGCCCTAGATATCCTGCAAATAATGAAGGCGCTCGAACGCTGCGGCAATCATTGCATTAATATTGCCGAATTCATGATTTTTATGATTGAAGGCGAGGATATTAGGCACCGAAATTAAATAAAGGAGTGGGCATGAGCGCTTTCCGGAATGTCGGGTTATTAGGTTAGCGCATGGGATTTAAGGTCCCCAAAATTAATATACTTCGTGCGGCCACATTTGCGGCTTTCTGGCGGGTTCTTTTGTCCGAGAGCGGCTTAGCGAAAACAGTTACTAGCTTGCTATGCGCCTGTTTTTGCGCCTTGCTACCGAACAAAATAGCATTGTCATAAAAACCGCAAACATGACCGCGCGAAGTATAAGTCGATCGCTTGAATTCAAGAATTGCGAAATTATTATCCAGTTCAACCATGCTGCAGTAACGTTCGAACTTTTTGTTCGACTGTCGTCCACGAAATCAGAATCGGCTTGCGAAAAACCGTAATCGTCAAAATATCTTCCTGAAGAATATAATCGGCTTCGATGCCGAAGCCTTTTATGATGCCTTGCTCGATGTCGCCTAAAAATTGCAAGCCATAATTTTCTGCCGCTTGTTTCGCTTTATGAATCAGAACTTCCGGCTTTTCGATGATTTTTAGCTGTATCGATTTAGGTTTTTTCATATATTTTTCGGAATTTAATTGAATGTCATAAAGAGACTGCCGTACTCGGTATTATAAAGGCGAAAAAATAAAACGGAATCAGTAAATTGATTCTACTCACGCAACAAGCCTTATGAATGGCATTATTTTCGCTCGCGCGTTCCCAAGCTCTTTGCTTGGGAGCGCAGTGCGATAAGCTCCCCCTTCGACTAAAGCTTAGGGCAAGAGCTTCTGGAAACCGGCAAGCAAGCGCTTACGTGAAGGGTTTCCTAAACCGGTGAGGCTTTGAAAGTATTTACGAATACGTCATAAAAAATTTATTTACCATGAAGGTAATGAAGAAAAAAGCAATAAAAATCAACGCCCCAATTTTTCATGTCCCTTTATGAATTTCATGGTTAGTTCGTTATATTGAATACTTTCACAGCCTCTGGAGTTTAGAAAACAGCGGAGGGGCGGAATACTAACTTAATGAATGCATTTATTTACTGGTATTCATAAATGGTTTTTCAAAAAAATTTCGACATGTTGGGTTAATTCGGCATTGTCATCTTCTACAAATTCATACCGCGCACGTATAATCGGTTTGTCGATAGCGATCAAGGTCGATAAGTCGCATGGCGTGGCCGATATGATGAGATCGGCATCGGCGGCATTGAGGGTTTGCTGCAAAGCCTTTAACTGCGACGGGTGATAACCTACAGCCGGCAGCACATTACCGATGTGCGGGTATTGACGGTAAACATCGGTTAATTGTTCGGACGCAAATGCTCTCGGATCGATTATCTCGGCGGCATGAGATTGAGTTGCAGCTATAAAGCCCGCACCGTAAGCCATACCGCCATGGGTAATAGTTGGGCCGTCCTCGACGACGAGTACACTTTTGCCTTTCACCCTCTCGGGTTGTTCGATGTTCACTTTCGAATAGGTTTTGATGATCGGCACAGTCGGATTAATTCGTCTGACGGTTTCAAAAACGCATTGAACAGCCGCATCGGTAGCCGAATTCGCTTTGTTTATCAGCACGATGTCCGCCATGCGCAGAACGGCTTCGCCGGGATGATGGCTGGTTTCATGTCCGGGTCTAAGCGGGTCGGTCAACACGATCAAGAGATCGGGGCGGATGAATGAAAAGTCGTTATTACCACCGTCCCATAAAATGATGTCGGCATTTTCTTCGGCAAGAGCGACGATGCTGGCATAATCGATTCCGGCGAAAACGGTATTGCCGAGCGATAAATGCGGTTCGTATTCTTCCCGTTCTTCGATCGTGCAATCGGCCCGATCGAGATCGGCCATGCAGCTAAAGTGTTGCACGGCTTGTTTTTCAAGGTCGCCGTAAGGCATCGGATGGCGAATTACCGCAACTTTCAGCCCGCGTGATTTCAATATTTTTGAAAGCCATTGTGTGACTTGCGACTTACCGCAACCCGTACGCACCGCGCAGCAAGCGATAACCGGAACCGATGCATTCAATTGCGTGTGCTTGGGGCCGAGGAGGGCGAAGTCGGCTCCACTGGCCAGTGCGATCGAAGCTTGATGCATGACTTGGTCGTGTGGAACATCGCTGTAGGCAAAAATCACTTGGTCGACGTGCCGTTGCCGGCATAAGGCTGCCAATTCGATTTCGTCGACGATAGGTATGCCTTTAGGATAAAGCGGCCCGGCTAATGAAGGCGGATACCGTTTTCCGGCGATATCCGGAATCTGCGCGGCGGTAAACGCAACGACTTTGCTGTCGGGATCATTGCGGTAGACGATATTGAAGTTATGAAAATCGCGCCCGGCAGCGCCCATGATGACGATTTTATTACGATAGGTTTGTTGAGGCATCGTAGTTCATTCTCAGTTATCGGGTAATCGAATCATTAGAGTATAGATACGATTTTGAAAACCAGTATTCAGCGCTGTTTTCGAAAAGGGAGGGTAGGGGGGATAATAAAAACTCCACAAATTTCTTGCTCGAAGAGAAACAAAGTTGCCGAATCGCTCCTTGCGGTGTGAAACGGGACTATGGCTCTTCTAGACAATTGTGCTGAGGGCGACACGGAGACCTCAAATAGAGGAAGCAATCATAGATCCGGATTTTATTTACGGCTATCTCCACAAGAACAGGCAATACTTTGACCTTCTATTAACGGCAGGTGAAATCGACGTTAACGTTACAAAGGATAGGGGAAAAAATATTTCCCCAAATGGTTCATACGCAGAAACGCTCACCGTCGTATCGGCTTTACCAGGCTGTGTTTGATAGTGTTTGTCGCCGATACATTGGTTACGCCGCTATCGCCGGATATTCTTCTGGTGGTTCTCGCGAATAGCTATCTTTCCAAAGACGGGTTTATCTACGCGTTGATTTTCTCGGATCGCTGTAGGTCGTCTCGGCGGTATGGTGGGTTATAGTGTACCGCTGGCTGAGGCATTTCGCATTTGCCTGGCGAGTAATCGACAAGATCGACGACGAGCATCGTAAAATACGGATTATTGGCTATCGTCGTCGATGCAATAACGCCTCTGCCATACTCGTTCAAATGTTGGACGGCCGGTGTATTCGGACTGCGATAGACTAAAGTATTGGCCGTATCAGTGCTTTTCAGATAGCCTCGAGTTGTTGCTTCCTATTGGTTGATAACGGCGACCGGTCAATTATTCGGCTGATCAAAAGGGAGGAAGGGTGGCGTTGCCGTAACGGCAATACAAGCCTCGTAAAGACCGGCCCGCTAAAGTTGCTTTTGATATGACTGTCAGTTCTGTCAGCTCTGTCAGTTCCGAAAAATCATTTGTCAGTATTTTTTACATCGAAACATGTTAAATTTTGAAAAGCAGATATAAATCAATAAATTTTAATATGGTATAGAAATTGCTTTATCTGTTGCATAACTTGATAAAAGTGCTGAATAAAGTTAAGGAATTATTATTTTGCAAGTTATGTTTCACGCTAAATTTTTTTCTAACGACTAATCATAATGGTGAGCGTAATGCTAAATAGAATTTATTATCTGTTAATCTTGAGTTTCGTATTTTTCGATTGTCAGGCCAGCTCAATTAATTTCGACGAACTTCAACCCTTTTCAAATTACTCGGCTGTTCCGGGGGGCTTTGGTTCCACACCCGAAGTATCTGTGTCTTATCAAACTTTAAACTCTGATGGTACCGTGGCATCTTCGGATGTTTTGCTTTGGAATGCAGGCTATGCAGACCTCAATACCGCCGCTTTCGCTAGTTCTAATGGAAGGCTTTTGAATATAACATTGACTGCTATTAATCCTAACAATTATGTTACGCTTAATAGTTTTGAAGTGGGTGGGTATTTTAAAACATCGAGGGTTGCAAGCGATTTACGCATTGTTGATGGTAACGATATAACAAAGATACTGCTTGATTACGCACCTTTGGGTAACCCATTTACCGTCCCGGGTGACTTAGCGCACTTATTCGAACCCAATATTACGGGTCGTTCGATTGGCATAATGTTGGGAACAAATTGGAATATAGGAATAAATAATATTACATTTAGT
>SLIO01000346.1 GCA_007135635.1 Methylomicrobium sp.
GCTTACTTTGCTCAGCACGAACGGTCTACAACACTTACCAACTGCTCTTTTTAGGTTCATTGTCTTCATGCCCTTCATGGTGAATTGCTTTTTTAGGATCAACTTTCAATTCAACCGACTCAATATCACGACATCTCTGTCTATAAATTCGGTTCGGCACCGGAAACGGTCTGCAAGCCAGAGAAAGGTCTCGTCGGAAAAGAAACAAACGTGTGTCGGGTCGATTTTATAATGCCATTGTGCGAATGCCTGTCGGTCGATCACGCGCTTGGTCATGATGGCAAGAATGCCTTGGGAGTTGATCATGGAAAAAATCCGGCTGAATTCAAGGCCCGGTGCGGTAAAGTGTTCCGCTGCTTCGGTGCAGCTAATGAAGTCGTATCGGGCTTGTAAAACTTCCGGGTCATTGGCGTAAATCGGATCGTAAATAGCCGTTGGGAAGCCTTGTTCGGTCAGCATTAAGCTCAGTGTCGGACCAGGGCCGCAGCCAAAATCGAGTCCGGTTGCTCCCGGCAACAGACGAGCGGAAAGCGGCATTGCGAGCCTCGACAAAAATTTTCGATAGCCTTCGTCATGCACATCGTTTTGATGGTAATCGTAAATCGCTTTTTGTTGTTGCAGATTGAGTTGTTGGCCGGGCGGAACAAAGACCAGCAAGCAAGTCGGGCAACGAAAATAATCTCGTTGCTTATCGCTATGGAAATATTCAATATTCGATTCCGCACAGAGCGGGCAATAGAGATTATCGGCGGGTTTCATTTGTAATTAGTTAGCAGTTAGCAGTTAGCAGTTAGCAGTTAGCAGTAAGCAGTAAGCAGTGAATAGTGAATAGTGAATAGTGAATAGTGAATAGTGAATAGTGAATAGTGAATAGTGAATGTTTTCCGGTGTGTAAGTATTCACTTCCCCTCTTTGAAAAAGAGGGGCTAGGGGAGATTTTTTAAATAAATCCCCCTCAATCCCCCTTTTTCAAAGGGGGCGGCCAACAATTACGGCTGAATTGCGGTAATTTGCCAACGGGGTCTGAATACTTACTTTCCGGTTGCCTGCTTTTTATCTCAAAATAACTTGTAAATTGTCGGTGATCATAGGTTATTAAGTGCCTGGTGTAGGGTGCGCATCGCGCACCTGGTTCGGGAGCTCTCGTCGGTTCGTCACCGTGGAAAGGTGCGCGATGCCCACCCTACGGCGCTCAAACTATTTTGGAAATTGTTGATGATCATAAGTAATAAAGCGCCAGTTCAGTAGGGTACGCTATGCGTACCATGGCAACCCTACCAACACTAACACAAGCCCTTATGGTTTGATTCGGTTAGGGATTCGGTGCTTAACGGTATGGAGGTACGCGCAGCGTACCCTACAAATTATCCTAAATTCGGAAGTTTAACCATGAAGAAAATGAAGTTTATGCAGGATTTCAAGAAATTAGCTAAACATTCTCTACACATTCTCGCTAACCTTTTTAGTGAGCGAAAGTTCTATGCAGACGTATAGCAAGTTATTGAATTAACTTCTTATTCCTCATGATCTTCATGGTGAAATGTTTTTTCTAGGATTATGCATAGCGAAAAGTCGTCCTCCGTGGGAACCTATACCTGGGTTGCCGAGGCAAGGTCGGTATGGTATTTCCGCGCCGTGGGGGAGGGTGCTAAAAAGAATGATTTTTTACAAGCTGCGTTAATTTACTTGACGTAACAGTGAAATCCTATAGAATACGCGCTCTTCAACGGAGCGGTAGTTCAGTTGGTTAGAATACCGGCCTGTCACGCCGGGGGTCGCGGGTTCGAGTCCCGTCCGCTCCGCCAACAATTCCTCAGACAGGGTTGTCGCTGTCGATATAACTGCATTGAATGTCGAAATGCAGTTCTGTTTTTCTCATTAGCTCCTTGATTCCAAATTGTTCGGTCGCATGGTGTCCGCCTGCGAAAAAGTGTACGCCATGTTCTTGGCTGTCATGCCAATCATGCTCGCTGATTTCTCCGGTTACATAGGCATCGAGCCCTTCCTTTGCGGCCAACTTCCATTCGCTATTCGCTCCTCCGGTAATGATGCCGATCGAATGAATCGATTGCTGTTCACTAGGCGACGCCAGAATAACCGGATGATTGAGCACGGATTCCAATACTTGCCGTAGTTGAGCCGCTGACAGCGGTTTGTCGAAAGTTCCCTTGATACCGGTCGCACAGCCTTTATAATCGCCGAAAGGTTGTTGCTGCATGCAACCGATTAGTCTGCCTAAAACCGCCGCATTACCGACTTCAGGATGACCGTCCAAAGGCAGATGGTAGGCGAACAGATTCATATTATGCCGAACTAACGGCAACACGCGTTTAGCAAAAGGGCCGGTTAGGCTCCGTGCGCCATGAAAATCCCAAAATAAGCCGTGATGGACGACCAAGGCGTCGGCCTGTTTTTCGATGGCTCGGGAAATCGAATCCCGCGTTGCGGATACGGCAAAGGCTATTTTACCGATAGTGTCGGTGCCCTCGATTTGTAAACCATTCGGACCGTAATCTTTATAGGCGTCAGGATTCAGCAGGGTATGATAAAAATCGTTCAATTGTTGACAGTTAATCATCGTTTAGTCCTTATTCAATATTTTATAGCGACGCCAGATCGATTTAAAAGTCTCGGTCAACTTAGGGTCGTCGGCACTAACCCGAGTGCCGATTTCCTTCGTATCAACCCATCGTCCTTCTTCGACTTCCTCAGCGGCTAGTGAAAAAGGCCCGTTATGTTCGCAGCGGTAGACTTGAATAAACTCCATGCCGGTATCTGTTGCCGCAGGCAATTTAAATAGTGGGTTGAGCCTATTAACTTGAATTCCGAGTTCTTCATCGAGTTCCCTTAAAGCGCATGCGTCGTAATGTTCGCCGACATCGACGTGCCCGGCAGCCGAGCTATCCCATAATCCGGGGTTGATGTCCTTCATTAGAGAGCGTTTTTGTAGAAATAATAAATTCGAGTCGTTAAAGACTAAAATATGAACAGCTCTATGAAGTAGCCCGTCGCGATGAATGATATTCCGAGCCGCGCTGCCGATTACGCAGTCGTTTTCATCTACGATAGATAAGAGTTCCTGATGCATGGTAAAGAATGGGTTTTGTCCAAAGCCCGTATAAAGCCTTTTTGACGACAATAAGTCAACAGAAATACAAGGCCGATTGAAGGATTCTCAGGGGGGTGTTACAAGAAATAGGTATTATGCTAGTTGTTTAGCTAGCGGTATGGATTGGTATGTAACGAGGCGAGGTATAGGAAAAATATAGAACTGAACCTCCCGGCCAATGACGAAGCCAAAAACCGGGTGGTCCAAACTATCTCCGGTTAAGAGTCTATCAGGACAAAACTTATTTGAAATACCAATAAAAGTTTATAAACTATAAACCATTGGTTTATAGTGGCGTCAATATGGACAAATTGAATAATATAAAAGTGTTTTGCAGAATTGTCGAATTAGGTACATTTGCTGCTGTTGCGCGCGAAATGAACGTATCGGCAATGATGGTGAGCAAATACATGGCACAACTCGAGGAATCGCTCGGTGTAGCCTTGTTGAATCGAACGACCCGCAGGATTAGTTTGACCGAAGCCGGAGAGAGTTATTACGCAAGAAGCAAGCCTTTGCTCGACGAATTCGCCGAGCTCGATGAAGATATCGCCGAATTGGGGCAAAATGTCAAAGGTGTTTTAAAAATTACCGCGCCAATCGACTTCGGCGGTATTTATATGGTGCCCGCGATCAATGCCTATCAAAGCGAACACCCGAATGTTAAAGTCATGATGTCGTTGCAAAACACGCACATCAATTTGAGCGAAGGCATTTATGATTTATCGATATTGGTTTCTAATTCGCTCGACCTTGGTGTTGTGGCTAGAAAGATCGCGGAAACTCGATTATGTACTTTCGCTTCGCCAGGTTATATAGCCAAATACGGCGAGCCGAGACGCATAGAAGACTTGAGTCGTCATCATTGCTTGCATTATATCGACACGCCCCATGAGGATTATTGGGTTTTTAATGTCGATGGCGAGGAAAAAAAATTACGCACCACTTGGCATTTTGCATCGAATAACGGCAGGGCATTGTGTCATGCCGCTTCGTTGGGGATGGGTATCACACAAGCACCTGAACTTTCTGTTGCCAATTACCTAGAACAGGGTAAGTTGGTAGAAATATTAAAAGATTATCGCATCCCTTCACTGGCAATTTATGCCACTTACATGCAGCGTAGATTTATTCCGGCGAAAATCACCACATTTGTGAATTTTTTGACCCGATATTTTGATTGGCAAATGAATGCCGGCGCGGATAGGATAAAAAAGAGGGAGGCTGGAGCTCCGTAGGGTAAGCTGTGCGTCACTGCCATTAAGTTAACCCGGCATAAAAATTAAGTAATTCTTGCTTTTAGGCTCTAATGTGATTCAAAAGCTTGCCATCCATGGCACTGGATTCCGCCAGTCCATGGCGGAATGACGGGTGTCCCTTAATTTAATGGCAGTGCATCCTAGGGTTGGAGAGAGGAGATTTAGCCGCGTAGGATATCCCTTTGCAAGACGGGGTTTGTAACCCCGTCCTGAACGTTTCGTCTATGCTCAAAGTAAATCAGAACGTTCGGGGTGGGTTGAATAACCCGCACCGCATGAGCCAGGTGCAGGGTGCGCATCTCGCACATGGAGCCGCCTATTGTCGGTCCGGCACCGTGGAAAGGTGCGCGATGCGCACCCTACGGCTACGTGCTTTCTGGGCGGGGTTTGTAACTCCGTCCAGTTTGAGGTGCTGGGGTTTTGTAACCTAGAATTCCTGTATAACGAAACGACGAGCGCTCTGCA
The DNA here is from genome assembly GCA_007135635.1 of Methylomicrobium sp. Taxonomy (GTDB): domain Bacteria; phylum Pseudomonadota; class Gammaproteobacteria; order Methylococcales; family Methylomonadaceae; genus Methylotuvimicrobium. Next base: position 4,834 of record SLIO01000346.1, read on the forward strand.
TGGGAATGATCGGGCTTCTATAATTTTTAAATCAGAGTCATTTATGGCAAGACGATATGAACATAGCCAGGAAGAGATCAAAGCAATGGTTTTGCAAGCGGCGAATCAAATTATTGTCGAACAGGGCGCGCCAGCTTTAAATGTTCGTAAAATAGCGAAGCATATCGGCTATACCGTCGGTAGTATCTATATGGTTTTTGAAAACATGGCCGATTTAGTTCTTCATGTCAATGCCAAAACCTTGGATGAGATCGCCGATGAGTTGAATAAAGTTGAGATGGGCTCGACGTCTCGAGATTTGGAGGAAATAGCCAAAGCTTATTTGATGTTTGCCCATTTAAACTTTAATCGATGGTCGATGTTATTCGGCAATCGATTTGTGGATAGTGAACACTTCCCGGATTGGTATCGGGCAAAAATGAATCGGCTGGAAGAAATCATTACAAAGCAAATGGCTCGGCTGCATCCGCAAAATAGTCCGCAACACAATCAGCGCATCGGAAATGCATTGTGGGGAGGTATTCACGGTGTCTGTTTGCTGTGGATCAACGGCAAGCCGGATAAGAAAGCGCTAGAAGAAGCCCAGGAAACCTTGCTGATTTTGGTACGGACGTTTGTTGGCGAGCAGCGGTGAGTAGTGAACGGTAAGCAGAAAGCAGAAAGCAGAAAGCAGAAAGCAGAAAGCAGAAAGCAGAAAGCAGAAAGCAGAAAGCAGAAATTAGGACTTGACAAGCGTATAAAATGCCTCACAATTCCGCTAACCGCTAACCGCTAACCGCTAACCGCTAACCGCTAACCGCTAACCGCTAACCGCTAACCGCTAACCGCTAACCGCTAACCGCTAACCGCTAACCGCTAACCGCTAACCGCTAACC
>SLIO01000418.1 GCA_007135635.1 Methylomicrobium sp.
ATACAAACAATCTAGGCACTAAACGACGACCAAACAATAAGCCAAAAGCGCTGACCATCAAGAAAAAGGCAGCTGGTATAGGCACCTCGGCCAAACTTGGATCCAATACACGAGAGGAAACTGCCGCTTGAAATTGGTCATTAGATAATTGATTATTGAATAAGATATAGAATGGATCCGATGGCGTTGGTCGTTGATCCGAGAACAAACTCATTTCCACCAAATAAGCACCGGCAGGACCGCCATTAGCGGCTCCGGGCGTCGTTTCCAGAAACCAATCCAAATGCGAATGGAATGAGCCATTTGCTGCGGCTCGGCCTACTATCAAAGATTCCGCACCCGACACGCCTTTACCGGAATAGGTTGTAAAACTATTTTCAAACGTTGTTTTTGGCGGGCACCAAACAAGGCCGCAACTCTGATCGACAACCGTTTTTTGCACTAAGCCGCCGGCCAGCCGAATCTGTACATTATCCGGTGCAATATCCCAGTCACTTGTTGCCGGATTCCAGAACTCCATCACACCGAGTGCCTTGTAAAAAACTCTTTCATTTCCAGCAAGCGCTCCGGTGGCAGACTGAAATCCGGGGTTGTCGGTTGCATGCTGTCCGGAAAATACATAATGCGTAAAGGAGGTAACATAAATATCTTTACCGGTTGCAAAATCGGTCGGCAAGGTGTTGGGAGGAAGCCCTAAATGTTCGACACCGACAATATCGCAACCGTGAGCCGAATTCATACAAAATCCGGCTTGAAGGGTCGAGCCCACACGAGAAACCTCGATATCTTGATGAAATGATGCAAAAACTTGCGTGGGCAACACAAAATAGATTACCGCCAGCGACAAAGTGCGCCAAACGGTTCGGTTAATTATATCTAGCATAATTGACTCCCAGCCTTATCGGCCTTGTATAAAGTAACGATTAATTTAATTGATTAACTGTATTCGCTCGTCGCATGAAAAACAAAAAAGTTGAAACAATATAACATTTGATCCATTACTCGAACAAAATCTTTTAAATGGACTATTCACCATTAACATATTGGTTCTAAAAGTAAGCGCGAAACCCTATTTCCAAACTCATACCGGGTTCCGGTGCAATGTTGCGTAAAAATGACGTGGAATTACGGATCGGCGAGTCGCTCAGATTCGAGGCCTTTCCGAACAAAAGGACTCTTTGCCCCGAGTCCGCATGCCAGTCATAAGAAACGTCGAGATCGAAACGGTGATAAGAAGGCGTCTCGGTTTCATCAATTCCGGGCCTGTCTTGCGCCAAGGCTTGAGTAAAACGTAGCGCGCCCTGCCAAGCATTTTTCTGCAAACCGACCTCGAATCCGTAACGTTGCGGCGGCAAGCGCGGCACGTCACCCAGGGCCCTGTCCCTAAAGCGTCCGCGAACGTAATCCGAGAATAAGGTCAGATGCGGCGTCCCCCAATCGAACATCGGGTGAAATTTAATTTCCGCCTCATAACCGTAAAATTCCGCATCGTCGCCTCGAAAGCCGTAGATTGGAAAACAGCCTCTCAATCCGTCGGCACAAGCCAATTTCATAGTATTCGTATCAAGTTGATAGAAAAGCCCCAGGTTTTCTTGATAAATAAAATCCTTGATATCCTTTTGGTAGGCATTGCCTTGCAATGATATCAAGGCATCATCATAGCGAATCCCGAGTTCGCGGTTACTGGCCCGCTCGACTGCCAAATTCAATCGGCCAATATCGAAACTACGATTAGCCGGATGCGGACCGAACGAATACATTTCTTGAATATCCGGCGCGCGCTCGGCGTTCTGCCAGGCTAAATAAACGGAGCCGCCTTCGAACGGCCGGTAGGTAAGGCTAGCCGCCAAAGAGCTGGGCTTGTGCGTTAATTTTCGTGTCGGCAACTGTTGTGTTCCGCCGAACCAGTTGGTAATCAACAATTTTTCATTAGGCTCGGTTACCTGCCGTTCATAACGACCGCCAAACTCCACCGTCAACTCATCTAATAGATCCAGTTGTTCGGTAAAAAACAAACCCAACGAATCGATTTGCGATTGTGCAACCAGGTTTTCAGCCAAAAACTCGCGGTCTTGCCATTGCAAACCCAAAAAACCGGACCACTGGTCGATGAATCGATGCTCGAGCTCGAAGCGGGTTTCCAAAACCTCATTGGTAAACAACACCGAAAATCCAGGCTCACCTTCTTCATGCTCATAATCGACATAACCGGTCTTGACCGAAACCGACTCGATATAGGGCATAGGATTGAACAGCATGGCCTCGACATCGTAACGCCGCTGTTCCATCGCAAAACGCATCGCCTCGCCTTGATCACTTGCCCCCGGCACCACCCCGACGTGACTGTGGCCGCCCGGGTCGCCTGGCGGCAAACCGTATTCCTTGTAAGTATGATTGTAACTGGTGCCGATATGGCCGAGATCGCCGATCAAGGAAATACCGGCCGAACCACCCCGGCTTTCCCCATCGGTATTTTTGATTTCGCCCTTGCTGTTGTTTAACTCCGTACCGGTTTTCAGTTGTTTGCGTACCGCCGCTTCATCCAATGCGAAGCCCGGAATCCGTGTATTTTCGTTGCCGCGTTGAAAATAATCGAGATGGACGGCAACGTTGCCTTTACCTGCGTCGATGCCGACCATACCGGCATTTTCTTTGGGATTGTGGTCGTAACGATACTCGGCAGTGCCTTCGATCGGTTTTAACGGCACGCTGTCGGGGATGCGCTTATGCTTGACATCGACAACGCCGCCGATTGCGCCACTGCCGTAGCGCAAGGTAGCCGGACCCCGGTGAATCGTAATACTATCGGCCAGTAAAGACTCGGCCGCTACCGCATGATCTTGGCTCATCGCCGACGCGTCGTGCGAGCCGATTCCGTCATGCATTACTCGCACCCGAGGACCGCCCATGCCGCGAATGATCGGCTGGCCGACACCAGGGCCGAACGAAGCATTGTAAACCCCCAGTTCACGTTCCAAGGTTTTGCCCAAGGTGCTCGCCGATTTCAAGCGTAAATCGATATCGGATAACTCGGATGTCGAGTCGGCCGTCGGCGCGATGGCTTCGATGACCATCTTTTCAAGTTCCACATCGTATTCGCCGGTTTCGGGCTCGGTGCTTTCTGTTGTTTCTATCGAGTCTTGTTCAGCACTTTCGAAAACAGTCTCGCCGTTTTCAGAATCATCCGCTTCGGATGCCCAAAGCATGCCGCTCGCCGTTAAAATGCTCAACGTTAACGCTATCCAATTAATGACGGAGGGGATTTTCATGGTTCAGAGACCCGGCAATCGGTAAAGCACATCTCTTGCGCCTGGAATTTCAGGTCGAATCGCAATCAGTTTTTCCAGCCATTCACGCGCGGTATCCGGTTCTTTTTGAGCTTTGCCAATCGCCATGCTGACGATTTGGGCGTAAGCCAATGTAAAATCGGGGCTTGTTTCAACCGATTGCAAATAGCCTTTTAATGCATTCGCTTCGTCGTCGTTGTGATCGATCATTGTCGCAAAATAAAGGTTGCGGGCCTTGACGAAAGCATCGACTCTATCGGTAAATTCGGCATTGGCGTCACGGCTCAAGGACGACAAGGTGCTTGTTTGTTTAAACTGTAACGTGTTTAACAACGCTGCGAAGGAGTCATAAGACGCAACGCCGCGTTTAAGAGTAAATTTCGGTGCGTCGAATAAAATGACAGGGCGATCGTCGGTATTGATCGGCCCATCGCCGGCATAATCGGCCAACATTCGATGATCGGCCAGAAAATGCCCCGCCAATTGCACGGAACTGCGCACCGCCGCCAAGTGCAGATGTTGTCTTAACGCTTGATTGAAGCCGATCGTGCTTTCGATTGCTTCGGGACGGGCCGTATTTCCGGACAATGCAATCAAAGCCAGCGAGGGGTATCCCAAATCGAAACCCGCCAACCATGCCTCGGTTCTACCGAACACCGATTGAAAAGTTTTGATCACCGAGCGCAGCATCGCTTCATCCATTTGATACAGTGGCAGCCACTGGCAGAACAAGCCTCCAGGAGCCAGTCGCTGCTCTATCGCTTGGAAATGTTCACGGGTATAAAGTAAGCCGCCGCCATCGCGGCCGGGATGAAATAGATCCCCTATCACTACATCATATTGCTGAGACGACGTTCGAACATAGCGTCTGGCATCGGAAGCATAAAGACGAACACGAGAATTCTCGTATAATTCGGCATTGTACGGCGAAAAATAAGGCAATAACGCCAAGGATTCCGGCACTAACTCGACCGCATCGATGCGAGATTCTCGGTGAGTCAGCGCCGCACCCGCCGTTACGCCGGTCGCTACGCCGAGATACAGAACATCGGACGGCTTCGGATGCAACAACATCGGAAGATGAGTTTGCATGCGTTGCAGGCGCTGTGCGCGAACTCCTGTTCCGCCCATTTGGAAACGATTGTTAACGCGCAGATTGCGTTCGTGCTGCTGCTCGATTACGGCCACCGAGGCCATCGCGCCTTCCCGGTACTCTAATACCGACTCTCCGGGCCTTAGGGTAAGGATCTGCAAACGACCGGGTAACAGCAAAACAAGGATTGCCGGTAGCGCATAAGCCCAGCGGGATAACATCGAAAAATTAGGTAAAAGCAGCCAATATGCCAATGCAATGCCGATCAATGTCAATTGGGCACCGAGTAGCGGCACCAAAACGACGCCTGCGACCAAAGGGGCCGCTAAACCGCCGGCCATATTGACACCTAAGGCCCAACCGACACCGCCTGAAGCGTGTCGGGCCGATTGCGCTAGATGACTAAACAAGGCGCCCATGATCAAAGTCGGCAGCAACAGCACCGGTAAGGCCACGGTCAATTCGGCGAACAGCAACGCACCTAAACTATCGCCGAGACCGGTTCTTACCCACCAATATAAACCATGCGTTAGATAAAGCGCCGAAAGTCCGGCGAGACAAACTAAACTCAACGAGAACAACAAGCTCGTCAACAGACGATCATCATCGCGGTTGCGACCGAAGCGGTGATAAAGCCCGGCGCCGATTGCGGTGCCGGTCAAATAAACGGCCAGCACCGCGGCAAAACTGTAAACGGTACCTTCTAACACCTGAGCCATCACCCTTACCGTAACGACTTCATAGGCGATACCCAAAAAACCTGTGATCAACAAGCGCCAAAACAGCGGCGACGGTTGCTTATGCGCCTTTTTGACTTTCGTTTTTTCGGGAAGCGATAATTCAGACTTTAGAAAGTAAAACAATCCGGCGGATAATGCGACCAAACCATTGATAAATGCCAATGCAAACAGTGTTTGACGGTACCCTAATAGCGGCATCAGAGCATAGCTTGCAACCAGCACACCCAACACTGCACCGGCCGTGTTAACCGAATACGCCAGCGCTATTTGACGCGGATCGGCTTTGATTTGCGCTAACCAGCGATCGGCTGCCGGCAGCGTTGCACCCATCGCCAGTGTAGCCGGTAACAATGCGAAAAACGGTACGAGAAAGGCGACAGACCAAAAATGCAGTAAGCCCGGCTCGACGCCAAGCCAAACTCGCGCCCAATCATTGGCGGTTGGAATGACAAACGCGCTAACCAACGCCCAAAGGCCGATGATCAACTCCAGACCGGCGTACCATAGGGCAGGACGCCGGCTCACGCTGACCCACTTGTCCAGCACAAAAGCACCTAAA
>SLIO01000467.1 GCA_007135635.1 Methylomicrobium sp.
AAGCCCCCATGGATGGGTCTACGGCGGTCCTCGATAGACACATCCCATACCTTTTATTCTTAGACGGTTTTTCAATCAAAAGAGAGTAGCATGACATAATCACATGCTCTGCTCGTGACTCACGATTAATTTGACTTAGAAACGCGCATGAATTTCAGGTGTAGGTGCGGATTTATCCGCACAGTGCGAATGAATTCGCACTTACAATTCCGTGATTTATTCCATGCCCATTACTTAGTGTGTCAGTCTTATCCCTGGCCTTGTGCTTTAGCAATGACCGATTCCGTTAAAATATCGGCCAAGCGCCTGACGCCGGGGCCCGCAAAGTCGGGGTTCGCCAGGATCAGGTAGAGCGGTACTTCTCGTGTATTACCTTCTTTCAAAGGCAATGGCTTTAGAATCCCCGTTCGCAACTGTTCACGAATATGTTCTAAGGGTAGCCAGGCAAAGCCATGTCCCATACTGACGGCCTGAATGGATGTGGCCACCTGGCTCACCGTCCAACGCTGATCAACCTCGACCGATACCGAGCGGTTATCGCGCTTTGCGCCAGAATCCCAAATCACAACGTGCCGATGCGCGCGCAAGTCCCGATAGCTCAACTCACGGCCTAGCCGATGAAGGGGATGCTCGGCATGAGCGACGGCCAGCAAGCGAATCCGCATCAACAGATTACCCAGAAAACCCGGGGGCAATTGCGGTGAAATGGCCAAATCCACATGCCCGCTGAACAGCGCATCCGAGGTTCCTCCTAAAACCGACTCGATCAATTCGACTCGCGTCCCGGGGCTCTCCTGGCCAAAACGCGCCAGGCACGTCAATAACAGCTCGGAGGGAAACAGGATTTCAGCGACGAGGGTGATAACGGCTTCCCAGCCGGCCGAAAGTTTATGCGCCGCGCGTTCTAAATCGCCGGCTTCATTCACCAGAGCCAAGGCGCGCCGGTAGAGCATTTGTCCGGTCGGGGTAAGTATGGCCTTGCGCCCTTGAATCTCAAAGGCTTTAACGTCCAGCAAGGATTCAATTTTTTGTACGGCATAACTGACGGCCGATTGGCTTTTGCACAGTTTTTCGGCGGCTTGGGCATAACCCCCGGCGTCCACGACTTCAATCAAAGACCGCCATTGCTCCAATGTAATATGTGGACTCATGATAACTTATCGAATAAATAGATGAATATAGGCTAATTATTATGCTTTTTTATCGTTTTAGTAAGGGGTTAAATAGCATCACATTCACTGAATAGAGGAAAAGACGATGACAACCCTGTTGCAAATCAATTCAAGCATCTTTTCAAATGGCGGTCAGTCCAGCCAATTAGCTAATGCGTTTGTCGCCAAATGGCGGGTCAAGAACCCGGAAACAAAGGTGGTCGTGCGTGATTTGGCCAATGAACCATTGCCTCATCTAGATGCGCAGCGGGTTTCGGCCTACTTCGCACAGCCCGGTGCCCGGACGCCGGAACAGCAGTCCTTTGTCGACGAATCGGAGACACTGATCAACGAGATCAAGCAGTCGGATGTCATCGTCATCGGTTTGCCGATGTACAATTTCGGTATTCCCTCGACGCTGAAAGCCTATTTTGACAGGATAGCCCGTGCCGGGTTGACTTTCCGTTATACCGAGAACGGCCCCGAAGGATTGCTGCCGGGCAAAAAAGTCTACGTTTTTGCGGCCAGAGGCGGGATGTATGCGGGAACGGCTCTGGATAGCCAAACCAATTATGTGCGCGATTTTCTCAATTTTCTGGGTATCACCGATATTGAATTCGTCTACGCGGAAGGGCTTAATATGGGTGAACAGGCCAAGGATCAGGCGCTGGCCGGAGCCAATCGGCGGCTTGCAGAATTAGCCGACTGAATCGCAAGCCGAAAAATTTGAGACTGTCTTCAACAAAAGTTAGATTCGGTATCGCCTTCCAATCTACGCCGGAAAATAACATTTTATGTTTATCCAATCCACCGAGGAGTTTTATTATGAAACGCATCACATTATTATCGTTAGCGGCGACTTTTTCGACGGCTACCCTAGCCGCGCCCGAAACCTACGTCATCGACGGCAGCCATACCTTTCCCAGCTTTTCTTACAGTCATCTCGGGTATTCGACCCAAATGAGCCGTTTCGACAAGACGTCCGGCAAAATCGTACTCGATCGCCAGGCAAAAACCGGTTCAGTGGAAGTCACGGTCGATACGACTTCGGTCAATACCGGCTTACCGTTATTCAACGAACACATCCAGGGTGAAGATTTTCTGGATACCGCCAAGCACCCCACAATGACATTCGCTTCCGACAAACTCCTATTCGAAGGTGACATGTTGGTGGCGGTGGATGGCATGTTGACGTTGAAAGGGATCGCCAAACCCGTGACGTTGACCGTAACATCGTTCCAGTGCATGCCGCACCCCATGTTGGAAAAAGACGCTTGCGGCGCTAACGCTACCGCCGTCGTCAAGCGGTCCGACTTCAACATGGGCAAATACGCACCGCAGGTAAGCGACGAGGTGACCCTTACCATCCCGGTCGAAGCCGTCAAAGAATAAGCTTCGCATTATTCGACCGATGTAAATTGGAGGTCGTTAACATGAGGAAACTGACATGAGCATACGCACGCTTCAACAAATCATTCCAGCCATTGCGACTTCGGACGGCGGCGGCGTTAAACTGCGTCGTAGCCTTGGACAAAAGCAAGCACTGCGGGTCGATCCTTTTTTGATGATGGATGAATTTTCTTCCGAGGATGCCGACGACTACATCGCCGGTTTTCCGGATCACCCGCATCGCGGCTTCGAGACCGTTACCTATATGCTGGAGGGGCACATGCTGCACCAGGATCATCTCGGCAATCGGGGCGATTTAAAAAGCGGCGGCGCGCAGTGGATGACCGCCGGTCGCGGCATTATTCATTCTGAAATGCCCCAACAAGAAAGTGGCCGCATGCGAGGCTTTCAGCTTTGGGTCAACTTGCCTGCAAGAGAGAAAATGAAACCGGCCGGTTATCAGGATGTCCGGCCTGAAGAAATTCCGTTGCAAAAATTGCCGGGCGGGGGGCAATTCAAAATTATTGCGGGGATTGCCGACATCGCCGGCAATCCCATCGCCGGGCCGATTCAGGGAATAAGTACCGAGGTCTTGTTTTTGGATGTCAGGCTACCTGCGGGCGAAACTTTTAACCTCGCGATAACTAAAGATCACAATGCCTTTGTTTATCCCTATGAGGGCACATTGGCGATAGGACCCGCGGCAAATAGACATATCCTGGCATCGCACAGTGCCGGGGTTCTTTCCGATGGCGACCGGATTGAAATCTTGGCTGAAGACCACGTAGCGGCATTCTTGCTGTTGGCCGGCCGGCCGTTAGGAGAGCCGATCGCACAGTACGGGCCTTTCGTGATGAACACGCGAGAAGAAATCGACCAGGCCATGGCCGACTATAGGAATGGGCAACTGGTATGAGCGTTTGCCGTTGCCGCCCATCGTATCGTCCAACACCATATAACCGTTTGATGGGAGTCGGATCCGCGCGATGAAAAAACGAACTCATTTCCACAGCCGGCTTGATTGTAAACCCGAGTCATGAAACGATTGCGCATGAATTCGGCAACCGAAGTCAAAATCCACCTTCTATATCAAATTCATCTATGAAAACAGCCACGGCGGCGATGACCGCCAATAGCTCCGCCCCCATCATTTCCGTGTGCGGCGTCAACAAGACCTATGCCGGCGGTTTCCAGGTGCTCAAAAAAATCGACCTGGACATCAAACGCGGCGAGATATTCGCCTTGCTCGGACCCAACGGTGCGGGCAAGACGACGTTGATTAGCCTCATCTGCGGCATCGTCAAGGCCACTTCCGGAACCATCATCGCCGACGGGCACGACATCATGCAAGACTACCGTGCGGCGAGGGCAACCATCGGTTTGGTGCCGCAGGAACTGCATACGGATGCGTTTGAATCGGTCTGGGCGACGGTCAAATTCAGCCGGGGACTGTTCGGCAAGGCGCCCGATGCAGCCTACTTGGAAAAAGTCCTGCGCGACCTGTCCTTGTGGGATAAACGGAACGCAAAAATCATGACGCTCTCGGGCGGTATGAAACGCCGGGTTCTGATTGCCAAGGCGCTCGCGCATGAACCAACGATATTGTTTCTCGACGAGCCGAGCGCCGGCGTGGATGTGGAGTTACGGCACGACATGTGGCGAATGGTTCGAACCCTTCGTGCGCAGGGTACTACGATCATTCTGACCACTCATTACATCGAGGAAGCCGAAGACATGGCAGACCGCATCGGAGTGATCAGCAAGGGTGAACTGATCGTCGTTGAAGACAAAGCGGTGCTCATGCGCAAGCTCGGCAAAAAGCAGCTCACCCTGACTTTGCGACGCCCGATGACCGGCATCCCGGCCGGATTGAGCGCTTGGCCGTTAGTGCTCTCCGACGATGGACATGTCCTGGTTTATAGCTTCGACGCCCAGGAAGAAGAAACCGGGATTGCCGAGCTGTTGCGTACGCTCGCCGAGCACGGCATCGAATTCAAAGATTTACGCTCCAGGGAGAGTTCACTGGAGGACATTTTCGTCAGCCTGGTACATCGGCCCAAAGGAACACAAGAATGAATATTTATGGCATTCGCGCCATTTACCATTTTGAAATGGCGCGCACTTTTCGTACGCTGTGGGAAAGCATCGTAGCGCCGGTGCTGACCACCTCGCTGTATTTCATCGTATTCGGCAAAGCCATCGGTTCGCGTATGGGCGACATCGACAATGTCAGCTACGGCGCCTTCATCATCCCAGGGCTGGTAATGCTGAATTTACTGAACGAAAGCATTTCCAATGCTTCTTTCGGCATCTACATGCCCAAGTGGGCGGGGACTATTTACGAGTTATTATCGGCACCGGTTTCATGGTTCGAAGTGCTGATCGGTTATGTGGGAGCGGCCGCGACCAAATCGGTGATGTTGGGCCTGCTCATTCTGGGCACGGCACGCATTTTCGTGCCCTACGAGATCGCCCATCCAGTGTGGATGGTTGCCTTTCTGTTGCTGACTGCGGTGACTTTCAGTCTATTCGGCTTCATTATCGGCCTGTGGGCCGATAGCTTTCAGAAACTTCAAGTGGTCCCGATGTTGATCGTTACGCCGCTGACCTTTCTAGGCGGCGCGTTCTATTCCATCGATATGTTGCCGCCACTGTGGCAGAAGATCACGCTATTCAATCCGGTAGTGTATTTGATAAGCGGTTTTCGATGGAGCTTTTACGGCATAGCTGACGTGGATGTCGCCGTGAGCATCGGCATGACGTTTGGTTTTCTCATGACATGCCTGACTTTCGTGTGGTGGGTATTCAAGACGGGTTACAAGATTAGACATTGAGGCGGCGCTTGCTTTGCGGAATGTCCGTGACTTGGCCGCCGTCTCGAGATGCGCGAATTAGATCGGCCATGACAGATGCCGGAAATTTGAGGGCTTTATCCGCCGCCATCGCCCGCAGCCGTATCACGCCGGTCGTGGTTTCTTCGCTGCCGCCGATCATATCGTCCAGTAACTCTCGGCGATTTTTATGCAGTTCGCTGACCAAGTCGGCGCCATCGTCCATCGTGAGTTGCGGTCGGTGATCCAGCGACTTTTCGATGTGGCGGTAATAGGTGTCGTTGTCTTCGCCTC
>SLIO01000098.1 GCA_007135635.1 Methylomicrobium sp.
ATCACCCCGTTCAAGAACTTACCACTGGGCGGGTTATGATCAGTAGTCAAAATCACGGCTTTGCGGTCAATGAAGCGAGTTTGCCGGCTCATTTAAAAGCGACTTTTCGTTCCCTTTTCGATGGCAGTCTACAAGGCATAGAGCGAACCGATTGCCCGGCATTTGGTTTTCAAGGACATCCGGAGGCGAGCCCGGGACCGCAGGACGTCGAAAGTTTATTCGATCGTTTCGTCGACCTGATGAATCAAGCCAAAATGCACTAAACCGCCACCGACACAGATTAGTTAAAAAATGCCAAAAAGAAGCGACATAAAATCGATTTTATTATTGGGTGCAGGCCCCATTGTTATCGGACAAGCTTGCGAATTCGATTATTCCGGTACGCAAGCGTGCAAGGCATTGCGCGAGGAAGGTTACCGGGTCATTCTGGTCAATTCCAACCCCGCGACGATCATGACCGATCCGGATATGGCCGATGTGATCTATATCGAGCCGATCGACTGGCAAACCGTCGAAAAAATCATCGAAAAAGAGCGGCCCGACGCAATATTGCCGACGATGGGTGGGCAGACCGCGTTGAATTGTGCGTTAGCGCTCGACAAGCACGGCGTCTTGGAAAAATACGGCGTGGAAATGATCGGTGCGACCAAAGAAGCGATCAATAAAGCCGAAGACCGGGAGTTGTTCAACCAGGCCATGCGTAAGATCGGCCTGGAAGTCGCGAAATCCAAAACGGCGCATAATATGGAAGAAGCACTGGCCGCGCAACAGGAAGTCGGTTATCCGACTATTATTCGTCCGTCTTTCACGATGGGCGGTAGCGGAGGCGGTATTGCCTATAACAAGGAAGAATTCATTGAAATTTGCGAGCGCGGATTGTATTTGTCGCCGACCAATGAATTGTTGATTGAAGAGTCCGTTCTGGGCTGGAAAGAATTCGAAATGGAAGTCGTGCGTGATTCGAAAGACAATTGCATCATCGTTTGTTCGATCGAAAATTTCGATCCGATGGGCGTTCATACCGGCGACTCGATTACAGTCGCCCCGGCGCAAACCTTGACCGATAAGGAATACCAAATCCTACGTAACGTTTCGTTGGCCGTCTTGCGTGAAATCGGGGTCGATACCGGCGGGTCGAACGTGCAAGTGGCGATCAATCCGGAAAACGGACGTATGGTCATTATTGAAATGAATCCACGTGTCTCACGATCGTCCGCCTTGGCATCAAAAGCCACTGGTTTTCCCATTGCGAAGGTCGCGGCAAAACTCGCGGTCGGTTATACATTGGACGAACTGCAAAACGAAATCACCGGCGGCGCTACGCCTGCCTCGTTTGAGCCCACGATCGATTATGTCGTGACAAAGGTGCCGCGGTTTACCTTCGAAAAATTCCCGCAAGCCGACGATCGACTGACGACACAAATGAAATCGGTTGGCGAAGTCATGGCGATCGGCCGATCGTTTCAGGAATCGTTGCAAAAAGCATTACGGGGGCTCGAAGTCGACAAGACCGGTCTTGATGAAATTGTCGATTTAACCGCCGAAGACGCGAAGGAAATTCTGCTTAGAGAAATGCGCCACCCGGGTGCAGAGCGTTTATGGTATGTCGCCGATGCTTTCCGGAGCGGTATGTCGCTTGAAGAAATACATGATATTTGCAAAATCGACCCTTGGTTTTTGGCGCAAATCGAAGACTTGCTGATTGCTGAAAAATCGCTTTCGACCAAAACATTGGCGACTTTGGAAGAGGGTGAACTCTATCGTTTGAAGCGTAAAGGATTTTCCGATGCTCGGCTGGCAAAATTACTCGATACTAGCGAATCTGAAATTAGAAACGCTCGGCATAAAAACAATATCCGTCCGGTTTATAAACGCATAGACTCGTGCGCGGCCGAATTTTCATCCGATACTGCTTATTTATACTCTTGCTATGATGAGGAGTGTGAGGCACTGGTAAGCGATAAGGATAAAATCATTATTCTGGGCGGCGGCCCGAATCGAATCGGGCAGGGCATCGAGTTCGATTATTGCTGCGTGCATGCCGCATTGGCCTTGCGTGAAGACGGTTATGAAACAATCATGATCAATTGCAACCCGGAAACCGTTTCGACCGATTTCGACACCTCCGATCGGTTGTATTTCGAGTCGTTGACCTTGGAAGATGTCTTGGAAATTATTCATCTCGAACAACCGAAGGGCGTGATCGTTCAATACGGCGGACAGACTCCGCTAAAATTGGCGCGCGCACTCGAGGCGGCCGGGGCGCCGATTATCGGCACGTCTCCCGATTCGATCGATTTGGCCGAGGACAGGGAGCGATTTCAAAAATTATTGGAAAGATTGGGCTTGAAACAACCGCCTAATGCAACAGCGCGTTCGGTCGAGCAAGCGATTATTTCGGCTCGGGAACTGGGTTATCCGTTGGTGGTTAGGCCTTCCTATGTGCTAGGTGGCCGGGCTATAGAAATCGTTGTCAATGAAGAAGGTCTGCAGCGCTACATGAAAGAGGCTGTCAGTGTTTCGAACGATTCGCCGGTTTTGTTGGACCGTTTTCTTGATGATGCGGTTGAAATGGATGTCGATGCGATTTACGATGGTGAACGGGTGTTGATAGGCGGATTGATGGAGCATATTGAACAGGCGGGTGTTCATTCAGGCGATTCAGCTTGCTCGATCCCGCCTTACGATTTGCCGGCGGCCATTCAAAATCAGCTGCGTGAACAAGTTGCTAAAATGGCGGAAGCGCTCGGTGTAAGAGGCTTGATGAACACGCAATTTGCGATTCAAGGTAATGATGTTTATGTGCTTGAGGTAAATCCCCGGGCATCTAGAACGGCGCCGTTCGTTTCCAAAGCAACCGGTTATCCACTGGCCAAAATCGCTGCACGCTGCATGGTTGGTAAATCCTTAGTTGAGCAAGGCGTTACCGAGGAACGTATTCCTTCGTATTATTCGGTTAAGGAAGCGGTATTCCCTTTTGTCAAATTTCCAGGCGTCGATCCTTTATTAGGGCCAGAAATGAAGTCAACCGGCGAGGTGATGGGTGTTGGAAAAACTTTTGGTGAAGCTTTTGCTAAATCGCAACGAGCCGCCGGCATCGATTTGAGCCAAAGCGGAAAAGTTTTGATCAGTATTCGTGATGCGGATAAAGCTAAATTGCCCGAATTGGCGAGAATGCTAGTTGCGAAAGACTATCAAATCGTTGCGACTCGAGGTACGGCTAGAGTCTTGAAAGAAGCCGGTATTTCTTGCGACGAGGTCTTCAAGGTCAACGAAGGGAGACCGAATACCGTCGATATGATCAAAAACGGTCAAATCCAATTAGTCGTCAATACCACTGATGGTAAAAAAGCCATTCACGATTCATTCACGATGCGAAGAGAAGCATTGCAGCATCGTGTGACTTATTACACTACAATGGCTGGTGCGCGTGCCGCGTGTTATGCATTAGGGGAATTGGCGGCGGGAACCGTGACTAGCTTGCAAGAACTTCACAAAAGCTTAATCGATCCCGATTAATCGCTCTCGTCACTCAGTAAGTTGAAAGATTATCTGTCTTCCCATCGTTGTCCGACAGTTGTTCTTAAGCACTACACTGGCTTATTGTAATCAGTCATAAGCTGACTCAATCCGACTTTTATACCGGGCAATACCTTGTTGCCCGGGAACTAAAATAAAATTAAGGAGTTGTATCCATGAATAAAGTACCTCTAACAGTCACCGGAGCCAAAAAATTACGCGAGGAGTTGGACGAGCTGAAATCCGTGGTGCGGCCCAGAATCATCAAGGCCATTGCTGAAGCTAGGGAGCACGGAGATTTGAAGGAAAATGCCGAATATCATGCGGCGCGCGAACAACAGAGCTTTGCCGAGGGACGCATTGCCGAGATTGAAGGCAAGTTATCTAATGCCCAAATCATTGATGTCACTAAATTGGATGCAAACGGTAAAGTCGTATTCGGTGCAACCGTTGAAATTGAAGAGCTTGAAAGCGGTGAAACCGTCACTTATCAAATCGTCGGCGAAGACGAAGCCGATATCAAAGCCGGTCGTATCTCCGTTGGTTCTCCAATAGCCAGGGCCTTGATCGGTAAAGAAGCCGAGGATGTGGTCATCGTTAAAGCGCCAGGCGGCGATATCGAGTACGAAATCCTTTCGATTCAGTATATTTAACGATCGTTTTAAATGGCGGGCGGTTTGCGCGTTGCCCGCCCATGTAAGCTTATTTGTCCGGGTTTAGTCGATGAATAACAAGAATCTGGCCAATACTTTGAACGAAGTCGGCTCCGGTTTGAGTGCAAATTTCCTGTTGTATCCTCTTTCGGTCGTCGCGTTCGGCGCGTATTTTTACTTTGATGAGTTCATGGCTATTGAGGGCAATATCCATTTCAGCCAAAACGCCTTGCGTTAAGCCTGACTGACCTATTATGACAACCGGTTTCAGGCTGTGGGCTTGGGCTTTGAGTTGTTTTCTTTCGGCAGGGGTCACTCTGTGTTTCCTTAGCTATAAATAAAACGCGAATTTTACACGATTTACGATATGGCACGAAGTAAAAGCAGTAGCCGCTGGTTACAGGAACATTTTCACGATGAATACGTTAAAATGGCTCAAGCGCAAGGATGGCGTTCTCGCGCAGTGTTCAAGTTAATTGAAATACAAGAAAAGGATTGCATCATAAAGCCGGGAATGAATGTCGTCGATTTGGGTGCCGCTCCAGGAGGATGGTCTCAATATACGAGGCGAATTATCGGGAAAAAAAATAAGATTGTGGCTCTGGACATTTTGCCGATGGAACCCTTAGACAATGTCGATTTCATTCAAGGTGATTTTCGGGAGTTAGCAGTATTGGAACAATTGCAAACCCTATTGGCCGGCGCAACTGTTGATTTGGTCTTGTCGGATATGGCGCCGAATATGACCGGGAATAAAGGCGTCGATCAGCCCAATTCGATGTATTTATGCGAACTTGCGCTTGATACCGCGCGGTTGATTTTGAATAGTGGCGGCTCATTTTTAGTTAAGGTCTTTCAGGGCGAAGGATACGAAAGTTTTCTTAAAGATGCCCGACAGAGCTTTTCATCGATTGTGATCAGAAAGCCGAAAGCCTCCAGACCAAGAAGCAATGAAGTATATATTTTAGGTAAAGGGTTTAAATAAGCTGATTGAGTCACTATGTTAGTGCATAAGAGAATAGCGAAAATTAATATACTTTTCTCTGATCAAAATTCGGTGCCGGAGCGTCTCTCAGAGAATGCTGAAATTTGAAACGCGATAGGTATAACAACTATCAGGAACACAAATTCCTGATACAATTGAAATGTTTTTAAACCGAGGGCCTGATAAGGTCAGAGGCTAGTAACTTGAACGATATGTTAAAAAATGTAATTTTATGGGTTGTCATCGCTGTCGTATTGATGTCGGTATTCAACAATTTCGCTCCACGTGGAGACCGCGACGATCTTACGTTGTCCTACACGCAGTTCATACAAGCAGTCAGAACGGGGCAGGTTCAACAGGTATCTATTGATGACAATGTCGTCAAGGGAAAAATGCAAACCGGCGAGACATTTCGCACCTATGCACCGAACGATCCTCATTTAGTCGATGATTTGCTCGAGGGTGGCGTTGACATCAAGGCCTTACCGCCCGAAC
>SLIO01000070.1 GCA_007135635.1 Methylomicrobium sp.
ATATAGGTTCTATGCCGGGCAAGATTTTGCAGAATTTAGCTAAGGTGAAAACGCGTAACCCAATGTTTCTGTTAGATGAAATTGACAAAATGGCTGCTGATTTTCGTGGCGATCCGGCTTCGGCATTGTTAGAGGTTCTCGATCCCGAGCAAAATCACACCTTTTCGGATCATTATCTGGAAGTGGATTTCGATTTGTCCGATGTAATGTTTGTCGCGACGGCGAATACGATGAATATTCCGGCGGCATTACTTGACCGTATGGAGGTGATTCGCCTTGCCGGCTATACTGAAGATGAAAAAATTAATATCGCCATGCGTTATTTGATTCCCAAGCAAATCAAAAATAACGGTTTAAAAGAAAAAGAAATAGATATTGCTGATTCGGCAGTCAGGGATATTATTCGTTATTACACCCGAGAGGCCGGTGTAAGAAGCCTGGAACGAGAAATTTCTAAAATTTGTCGTAAAGTCGTTAAGGATTTGTTGCTTCAAAAAAAAGACACTAAAGTATTGGTCGATTCGACTATTCTAGATAAATATCTGGGTGTTAGGCGTTTCAATTACGGATTGGCGGAAGAGCATGATCAAATCGGTCAAGTGACAGGTTTGGCATGGACCGAGGTTGGCGGCGAATTGCTGACGATTGAGACGGCTGTTATTCCGGGTAAAGGCAAGCAAACCGCAACAGGAAAACTCGGCGATGTGATGAAAGAGTCAATCGAGGCGGCGATGACGGTGGTGCGAAGTCGTGCCACTGTGCTCGATATCGATAACGAGGTTTTTCAGAAAAACGATATTCACGTTCATGTCCCTGAGGGAGCGACTCCGAAAGACGGTCCCAGTGCCGGTATCGGCATGTGTACCGCGATCATTTCCGCATTGACTAAAATTCCGGTTAAGGCTAGTGTGGCAATGACCGGGGAGATAACATTACGAGGTGAAGTGTTGCCTATCGGCGGCTTGAAAGAAAAGCTGCTGGCCGCTCATCGTGGCGGCATTACTACAGTGTTGATTCCGGCAGAAAATGAAAAAGATTTAGCCGAGATTCCGGCAAATATCAAGGAAAAGCTGACGATTAAATGCGTGCACTGGATTGACGAAGTCTTGGTCGAAGCATTGCAGTACATGCCGGTTCCCGGCAGTAAGAAAAAACCGGTTGAACATGCTAAAAAAACCGAAACCGCCCCTAAACCAAAAAAACAGATTGTAACCGCGCATTGATAAGCATTCTTTTGTTAAAGTGTGCTTGAAACCAGAAAATACCTGGTCTTGAGAGTTTAAAGCTTGACACTTAAGGAGTCGTATTGATATAAATGTCCGCTTTCTTATGTAGCGGGGGGCGACATAAGAAAATAAGCGCTTTGCTTATACAATTAACTTTAATAATTTCCTAGGGGGAATAATGAACAAATCTGAACTTATTGATGCTATCGCGGATTCATCAGGTTTAACGAAGGCGGATGCCGGTCGTGCCTTAGATGGTTTTTTAAGCGCGGTAACAACAGCTTTAAGCAAAGGCGATTCTTTAGCGCTGGTTGGTTTCGGTACGTTTTCTGTCAAAGAAAGAGCAGAGCGCAAAGGACGTAATCCGCAAACGGGCGAAGAAATTACCATTAGTGCGGCAAAAATTCCTACATTTAAAGCTGGCAAATCTTTAAAGGATGCTGTAAACTAGGTTTTCTTTAGTCGGGTGCTTAGCTCAGCTGGGAGAGCATCGCCCTTACAAGGCGAGGGTCGGGGGTTCGAACCCCTCAGCACCCACCACAGACTTAGGAGCGGTAGTTCAGTTGGTTAGAATACCGGCCTGTCACGCCGGGGGTCGCGGGTTCGAGTCCCGTCCGCTCCGCCAAATATAAAACCCCGGGCCGTTACACGGTTCGGGGTTTTTTTTTGCGTCGATTAAATAGTGGCTATTCGGGTGTATTTGGGCCGCAGCCCAAAGAGTATGCATATATATCGCGTGGCTAAATTTCCAGATTTCTGAGTGCTCTTTTGTCCAATAACGGTGTTACCTACTTGGATGTATACGTAAGGGATGTGAGTCGGAGCGGAAGCTTTGCGAAAACAGTGGCATTGCCGCATGTTTTCGCGCCTTGCTCTCGACTGCCGGTTCCCGACGCAGTCTACCACTTACGTCCATGTAAGTGTCGACTGCCGGTTCCCGACGCAGTTTACCGATTGCTTCTTTGTAAGCATCGAACAAAATAGCTGTGCCGTAAAAGCCGCAAAAAATGAACTCGCAAAGAATAGATGGCTCAATAGTTACAAATTTAAGTTAGTTTTATTTAAGGATCTAGCATATGCTGACAAAGATAAGAGAAAAAGCGCAGAGCGTGTTCTCGTGGGTCATTCTGATCGCAATCACAGTACCCTTTGCTTTATGGGGAATTCAAAACTATCTCGATGTTGGAAAAGAAACTCCGGTTGCATCTGTCGGCGATAGAGATTTTTTTCAACGCGATGTATCTAAAGCTTATGCTCAATTCAGCCAAAGTTTGCAAGGTTTGGATATCGACGAGGAAACGCTTAAGCAGCAAGCGCTGCAAAAATTGATTCAAGACGAGGTACTTTTGCAGCATGTGCAATCGCAAGGGTTGGTGATAACCGATAAAACGGCTAGGGATTTTATTCAGTCCTTGGATTACTTTCAGGTCGATGGCAAGTTTGATAAAAACCAATACCAAGCCTTACTGGGTTCCCAAGGCATGTCTTCGATGGAATTTGTAGGCAGAATCAAGAATGCATTGATGATGGAACAGTTTCAGCATGCCATCGTTAATAGCAGTTTCGCCACGCCTTTCGATGTTGAAAGTTTTTTTAAAATTCAAAATCAACAACGGGATATTGAATATCTGACCGTTTCGGTCAAGCCGATTGCCGAACAGCCCAGCGAAGAAGAAATCGATGCGTTTTACCGGCAATATCAAGATAACTATCGGACTCCCGAGCAAGTTTCGGTCGACTATATCGAGTTATCGCTATATGAGCTTGCCGATGCGGTCGAGGTTGATGACGATAAATTACGTGCTTTTTATGAAGAGCAAAAGGAATTGTTTAGCACTAAAGAACGCCGAAAAATTAGCCATATACTATTTGCAGTGACCAGCGAAACCGATGATGCGGCGGCGCTGACCAAGGCTCAGGCTGCGAAGGAACAATTGCAAACCGAGTCGTTTGCGAAAATTGCTGAAGCGGTGTCCGATGATCAATTAACGGCTAAATCCGGCGGTGATTTAGGGTTGTTTGAAGCCGGCGTGATGGAAAAAGCCTTTGAAGATGCGGCTAGTGCGCTACAGTTAGGCGAGGTCTCCGAGCCGGTTAGGTCGGCTTTCGGTTATCACTTAATCAAGGTGACCGAGCTGATCCCTGGAGAAACCAAGTCTTTTGAGGACGTTAAAGATGAAGTGCAACAGACCTATCAAAAAACGGAAGCCGAAAATAAATATTACGAGCTCGGACAAACACTGACGGAGTTTAGCTACGAGCATTCCGAAGATTTGCTTCAAGTAGCAGATGCTTTAGGGCTTAAGATTAAAACGACAGAACTGTTTACCCGTGAACAAGGCGAAGGAATCGCCGCCCAACAGTCGGTTCGTAATGCAGCATTTTCTGAAGACGTCTTGAAAGGCAATAACAGCGAACCGCTCGAACTGGAGGGTGATCGTTTGGTCGTATTGCATGTTAAGGATCATCGGCCCGCTACCGTTCGCGAACTCGCCGAAGTCAGAGATGACGTCATCGAAGCGTTATTATTATCGAAGTCTAGGCAGCAAGCTGAAGAGCGTGTCTATGATCTTAAAAACCGCGTATTGGCCGGTGAAAGCTTTAAAAAAATAGCTGAAGAAGCAAGTGATGTTAGTCACAAATCGATAAAAGGCTTATCGCGCACCAGCACGGAAGTTCCTGTTGAACTTTTGCAAGCAGTCTTTAAAGCAGCCAAACCGGTCGCTGATCAACCGAACTTTTTTGTTGCGCCTTTGAGTGGCGGTGAGCAAGTGTTGGTGAGTTTACAGAGTGTTACCGATGGCGTGATGACTGAAGAAGACCAAAAACGCATGGAGTTAGCAACCAAAAATATCTCCAATGCGTTAGGGCAGTCAATGTTTGGTGCGGTAATGGCTGGTTTGCAAGAAAAGGCCGATGTGACTATTCGGTCAAAATGATTGAGTCCGGATGGCGATAAACAGCGCTTGAGCAAAAACGTTTTTAAGGTGGCATAAAAAAGGGAGCTTAAAGCCCCCCTTTTAGCGATGTTATTTATACCCATCGCACTTCAAATTTCGGCATTGACGCATGGAGGCGCCGGGGTGTTCGGCAAAGGCTGTGACAGCAGGGATGCTGTCACAGAGCCTACATGGACGTATTCACGGCGTCCTTTGACGGACCCCCGGCGCCGAAATTTGACCAGCAAAGGGTATAGTAATATCAGGAAGCAGCCAAACCAGCTATGTTATAGCCTGCATCGACATAAGTGATTTCTCCAGTGATGCCGGAAGCCAGGTCCGAACATAAAAATGCTGCAGCATTGCCGACCTCGTCAATGGTGACATTCTTTTTCAGTGGCGATGTATCGGCCGCTTTACTGAGCATCGCCTTGAAGTTGTTGATGCCGGAGGCAGCCAGTGTCCTAATAGGGCCGGCTGAGACCGCGTTGACACGGGTGCCTTCGGTGCCCAAAGCTACGGCCATATAGCGGACATTGGCTTCCAGGCTGGCTTTGGCGACGCCCATGACATTGTAATTCGGGATCGCGCGTTCGGCACCTAAATAGCTTAGCGTCAATAAGGCGCCGTTGCGTCCTTTCATCATCTGCCGGCCCGCTTTAGCCAGTGCGGTAAAGCTGTAAGAGCTGATGTCGTGAGCGATTTGGAAATTTTCTCGGGTCGTGGCTTCCACATAATCGCCGTCCAACGCTTCTCTAGGTGCGAAAGCCACCGAATGCACGATGCAGTCTAGGCCATCCCAATGTTTGCCCAATTCCTTGAATACGCCTTCGATATGGTCGTCATTACTGACATCGCATTCAACAGTGATATTGGAGCCGCACTCGGCCGCCATCGTAACGACGCGTTCCTGCAATTTGTCGTTTTGAAACGTAAATGCCAGTTCGGCACCTTCACGGTGCATTGCCTTGGCAATACCCCAAGCGATTGAGCGGTTGCTGGCCAAGCCGACAATCAAGACACGTTTGCCTTGCATGAAACCCATATGATCTCTCCATTGGTTTATTGTTAGAATAACGCAAAGTATCTCTAACCGTTAATTTGATGTCCAGCCTTTTGTGGATGAATATGCTGCTGATGAACATAAAATCTAAAACTATCGGTGTAAAAGCAGTTTTGTCGGCGTTTGCCATATTCTTGAGTGCTTGCGATATCTCGCAATTAAATAATCCGTATTCGAAAAAAGACGCTGATTTGGCGGTGCTTTATTCGGCATTTACCGAGCGGCCGAAGCATCTGGATCCGGCGATTTCCTATAGTGCCAACGAATATACGTTTCTCGGACAGATTTATGAGCCGCCATTTCAATATCACTACCTCAAAAGGCCCTATGAACTGGTTCCGTTGACTGCGATGCAAATGCCGGAGGTTATTTATCTTGATGTCGAGGGTAAGCCATTACCTGAAAATGCTG
>SLIO01000262.1 GCA_007135635.1 Methylomicrobium sp.
CTTGAGTATAAAGTCGATCCCGGCACGAATGGCTTTGCTGATGTCATCGTTTTTATAATTGGGATAGATTTCTTGGATCTCTACCAGAGAGATCACGCAAGCCGCAGTGCATTCTGTCCAGGAATAGTCAATCATTATATCGGCAAATACTTCGGAAGGATTGATTTTTTCCAACCAGTGAGGCGCGCGCGACAATTCATAGGTCGACCAGCCGCCATTGGTGTTTTGATAAGACAGAATAATGTCGGTCGCTTGTTTAATGCGCCGCTCGTCGATAACCGGTTCAACCAAGCCAGAACGGTGAATCGATAATGCCGCGCTTAAGCCTTCGGCCGTGCAATCCGACACTGGCCAGCCGTTGTCTGCCGTCGAAAAAGGCCAACTTCCGATCATCGGATGACGGAAAAATTCGGTATGGGTTGGGTGTTCGGTTTTAATTTGCGAACGCTCAATGAAACGATAGCTTCTGACAGTCGTTTCCGGGAATAGTTTTCCTAAGTCGCTTTCCAAAATAGCACGGGTCGCCAGAGCTGTATCCCAAAGCTGCGAACCGTTATAGCCGTTCATTTTCATGCCGTCCTCGGCAACCCATAAATAATCGTACCAGCGTTCGATATGGCGTTTAAATCGGTCGGAATCCTTGCCGTAAGCATGCCAAATGCAAATGGAATTGATGGCTTGACTGACAGGGCCGATATTGATGTATAGGGTTTGCTGATCCTCGGCGTCGAGGTAATTGAGAATGTACTCGGTCGTTTTTTTTCTAAGCCGCGAAGAGGCAAACTTTTCATAATGATTTGTGAAAAAGTTCACCCATTTGAGCACGCCGGAAGGAGTGAAGTAACGGTCTTTTTCGCAAACCGCATCGCGTTGTTTCGGCCAACATATCGACGCGAAATCTTCGTTATAAATTTCTTCTCTCAATGACAGAATCAGTTCGTTTTCAGGGGCTTTTATTTTCTGTGCGTAGCAATAGGCCATAGGCAGGTAAACCATGCGGGTATGACACCAGTAACGGGACGGATGGATCGGTAGCCATTTGGGAAGTAACCATATTTCGGGAAACAAACTGTTGAAGCCTTCCCAGTCGTACAGATTTAAAACAGCCAGATAAAATTTTCCCCAGGATGGAACGCCCGCAGCGCCGCCGTGACTTTTGATCCAGTCCCTGGCTTTTATCAATGCGGGATGCTCTTTATCGACGTCGAGTATTCGTAGCGAAACATACTGCATGACTGTGCCGAACATCGTCGATTCGCCTTCGATATGCATGCCCCATCCGCCGTCTTGTTTCTGATGGTTGAAGAGATAAAGCGCCATCATTTCTCGATGTGCTTTCGGAAACGGCGTACCGCTGATATAGGAGACGATTAATAAGCCGGGTAACAGAAATAGTGGGCCGCCGTAATCGCCCGGCCAATGCCCGTCTTCGCATTGCAAATGGGAGAAATAGTTGATGCCTCTGAGGAGCGAGTCAATGATTGTTTGTTCTTCGGCATTGTCAGCCAGGGGACTAGTGCCGCTGAATGGTTGAAATCTTTCGTTGATCGCGCTGTGTCGGTAGACCTTGTCGCCGGAGTTCGGGTTGGTCGACGAATCAAATCGGAAATCTTCGGCGAATTGCTTGATTTCATCTTCGGAAACCGTTTCGGCATTGTGCAGATGTTGATCGATTTGATCGGAGATGGGCTTGAATGCCCAGATATGTCGTCCATGGTTATTCAATAGACGCCATTTTTTCCAAGCGGGTTTTACAGTCAACATGGTTTATTATTGTTCTTACAAAATCGAAAATGAACGATTGACCGAGAAAAAGCGGTTTTCCACGAAATCCGCAAAATTGCGAAACTTTTTATTTGATTTCGTGGACCTTGCTGTTTTCGGTATCGTTGGTAGATTAGGTCGCGCAATTATAGGCTTCCATTGTGAATATTAACTGAAGCACGGAGTTTATAGCATACGGAAACTGGCTCTTTAAATGAGACGTTCTGTGTTGTGTCATCTTTCACTGTTTCCCAGGCTCCTAAGGATTTGAAATTGTTAACTATTAAGGGATAACCATGAAGAGAGTGATGCGACATGAAGGATTAGTGCGTTAATTTTTAGCTTTTTTCTTCTTCATTACCTTCATGGTGAATAAGTCTTTTATCATGTATTCGCCAATACTTTCACAGCTTCTAAAGTTTTGGTAATGAGCAAAAATCTCCGTGCCACGGCGCCGGTGTAAGAGAAATTATATTTCAACGATTGAACAACGCGATACGCACCATCGCCAAAAAGCCTTTCAGTCTTTTCGACAGGCTTTGCGGCTCGCGGAGGCGTTCATGCCCCGGCAACAACTGGCCTTTGGCCAGCTTACCGATTTTTCGTTTGACGGCCGGGTCGAGCTTGCCGTCGGCGGCCAGTTCGAAAAATAAGGCTTTCACATTGCCCAAATCGAAAAAGTCGCGTTGCCACTCCCATTGATAATTACCGCCGTAACGGAACCACGAGCCGCCGATGCCTTCGACTTGATAATGCGTTCCGTCTTCGCGCAAAGCAGGAGAGACTTGGGTCCATAAGCCTATCACTTCACCGATTTTTTCGTCGATCAGGATGCGGTGATAGGGATAACGCCATTGTTCGAAGCCTTCCATTTGCACGCCCAAAGCCCATTCTTCGATTTCTTTACGGCTGCGAGCGACGAATTCTTCATTCGGGCCGATATTCCAACGGTACTCGGCGTCGTCGGTATACATCGGTCCCAGGTGTTTGGGCCAGTTGCCTTCTTTTTCGGCGTCCCGGTTGGCTTGAAGCCAGCGTTCGACCATTTCTTCCAGTTCTTCTCTCGGATATGCGGGCATCGTCGCTCTCTATTTTAATTGAATTTTAATGGCTTGGGTCGGGCAATATTTTTCGGCTTGCTTGGCTTTGTTCAGCAAGTCCAGCGCCGGGTTTTCTTGTAATACGGTCAAATTGCCATCATCGTCGACCTGGAATAGTTCGGGCGCTTCGCTCATGCAGGTGGCGTGGCCTTGGCAAAGTTCCCGGTCGATGACGATCCGAAAGGATTCTCCGGTCGGGGTGTCTTCTGTCGTGTTGGTTTCTGGCGATTGGGTAGCGGTGTCGCCAATGGCTTGACGTTTACGGTAACGTACCCGGCAAGGTGACACCGGTTGTACCACCATTTGCGTGAAATCGTCTTGATAGTGGTCTTTGGCGTCGGTCAGTTCGAAGGTATAACGGCGCAGCAACACGCTGATAATCGCTTTCAATTGCAGCATCGCAAACGCGTTGCCGGTGCATTTATGTTTGCCGCCGCCGAATGCGATCCAGCTGAAAGGCTTGGCGTCTTCTTGGCGCGCTTCGGTGTAGCGCAGGGGGTCGAACTTTTCCGGGTCAGGAAAGATCTCCTCGATGCGATGCGATACGCGCGGCGATGTGCAGACATATTTTCCGGCCTTGACCGTGTAATCCTTGAAATGAAAATCCTGCATGACTTTTCGAATTAAGAAGATCAACGGCGGATGCAAACGCAAGACTTCCTTGATAACATTTTCCAGCAGCGGCATTTCGCGCAGAGATTGAAACGTAACTTCGCCATCCGAACCGAATAATCGATCCAGTTCGTTCAACACCGGATCTATTTGTTCAGGCCGACGCGCCAGTTCGAGCAGCGTCCACGCGGCGGTTCCGGCTGTCGTATGATGACCGGCGAATATCGTGCCGATCAACATGCCGGTAATTTCATGAGGCGACAGGCGGCTCCCGTTGTCATACCGGGCGTCGATCAATAGTTGAAAGGCGTCCTCGCTTTTTTTCGGTTTTTGCGCGCGCTTGGCGATAATGCCGGTGACCAGTTCCTGCAGTCTGGCGCGTGCCTTATCGCGGCGGCGGAAGACCGGCAGCGGCAAATACGGAAACACAAAGGCAAGAGGATTTACGCCTTTTTCAAGGTCGTGATAGATATGGGCAAATTCTTCATTCAGTTCATAGCGGAATTCGTTGCCGAGCAGGCAGTGGCTGGAAGTATAAATGGTTAATTCTTTCATGAACTCCAATAAATCGATTTCGCCGCTCTCGCCCCAATCGGCAATCAGTTGCTCGACTTCCGCGACGATAATTTGTGCATAGCCGCGCATCGGTTTGTCGCGCAAAACCGGCATTAGCATTTTCAGTTGTTGATCTTTTTTATCCGGTGGTGCGTCGAAGACCACGCCCTTGCCGAAAATAGGCGTCATGATTTTATAGGCCTGACTTTGATCGAGTTGCGTGTCTGGCGCGCGAAAAAACGCCTCGTTCGCTTCGGGGCCGGTCATCAATACCATGCGTTGATGAAACATGCGGAATTCGCCGATTTCGCCGAGCGTATTTCTGAGCTTCATCATGTAGTTGAAGGGATTTTTGCCGAATTCGAGCATGTGCCCGATGATTGGCAATGCGCCAGGCATTTTAGGTGGTTCTTTGGCGGAAGAAGCGGGTTTTTCGGAATTGATTGTATTCATGTCTTGGGTAGGATAAAGAATAAATTAACCATATTGGTGGCGGGAGCGGGATTATTTGAATTGAGGCTGAAGACAAGTATCGGCGAATGGTACGCGAAGTCTTGTCAGGAAGCCAAAAAACCGAATAAATCTTTAGGATTGTCGACTTCGGGCAACATGGCTATTTCGGTGCCAAGCTTAAATTCGTCTGCGAGTTCGAAGACGATGCGAAGTATCGTAAAGTCTTCCAGCGCAAAACCTACCGAATCGAATAGGGTAATTTCTCGATCGTTGTGACGGCCAATTTTCGTTCCGCATACCAACTCCGCTAATTCAGCATGGATCATTCCGGCATCGCCTTGCTGAATTTCGCCTTCTATTAGGCTTTGCGGTGTGTATTCGACGACTAGTTTGACTTGAGATAACAGTTCTGCCGGTAATTCGGTTTTGCCTGGGCAGTCGCCGCCGATCGCATTGATATGCGTGCCTGGCGCGATATCTTGAAGACCGAAAAGCGTTTGTCGATGCTTGGCGGCTGTTGCCGTAGAGACGATGTCTGCACCATGCACGGCTTCAGCAATACTGCTGCATGGAATTAACTCTAAGGACAGACTAGCCAGGTTTCGGGCATATTTGATCATGGCGCTGCTATCGATATCGAAATAAAAAATTTTTTCAAGCGCATAATTGCCGGCGAAAGCGATCGTCTGGAATTCCGCTTGTGCGCCGGTGCCGATGATAGCCAATGATTTGGCATCGCTACGGGCGAGATAGCTTGCCGCTAGGACGCTGGTAGCGGCGGTTCTTATCGCGGTCAGCAAGGTCATGTCGCACAGCATCAAAGGGTAGCCGCTGCCGGCATCGCTGATTTGGCCGATCGCGGCAACGCTGAGCTTATCGTTTAAAACATTACCGGGATGGCCGTTGACATATTTGAAGGTATAAAATTCGTTACCGCTACAGGGCATCAGTTCAATGACACCTTGCGGAAAATGTGTGGCATGTCGCGGCGATAAGCTGAACGAATCCCAGCGGGAAAAGTCCTGTTTCAAAGCGGCAGTCGCTCGGTTAATAAAGTGCTCAAGGCCAAAATGGCGGATCATGCCTCGGATGTCGCTTGCGGTTAGAATGACCATATCGAATCTTGTAAGTGAATGACTGAAACACCTTGATA